>JAAYDR010000046.1 GCA_012729115.1 Clostridiales bacterium
CCTTCCTCTTTCCCATACTAACATCCGGCATTTCTCTATGTATCTTCTACTCCTTTACCACTGTGGATGTTACTCTGGGAATTAACCTTGGCAGTATTTTGTGCTGTATTTCTACGCTTTTGCCTTGACAATGGTTCCAGACCTAGTGTATACTTGGTTACGGTTCTTCCAAAGGGGCATGGTGTAATGGTAACACGTGGGTCTCCAAAACCTTTGTTGAGGGTTCGAGTCCTTCTGCCCCTGCCAAGGCGAGCTGCTTCGATTCGTTCAGGCAGCTCGTTTTATTTTGTTAAAAAATGATTTTTCGTGTTTTTAAGCACAGAATATTCATGTGTATGAGTGTATTATTATCTCGAATCAAGGAAAGGAAGTGTCCATGATGATTCGGAAGATCATTCACATTGATCAGGACCGCTGCAACGGTTGCGGCCTTTGCGCAGCAGCTTGCCACGAAGGGGCCATCGCTATGGTAGATGGAAAGGCAACTTTGCTTAGAGACGACTATTGTGACGGGCTGGGCAACTGTCTTCCGGTCTGCCCCACTGGTGCGATCACCTTTGAGGAGCGGGAAGCATTGGCGTATAACGAGGAAGAAGTAAAGCGTAACCAGCAGGCTCACACGGCCGTCCACATGGATCCTCCTGCAGGAGGCTGTCCTGGCAGTCGGGCGCGTGCCATTCACCATCATGATAGTGCCCATGTGTCTTATAATCCTCCAGAAACACAAACAACCACCAGCCAACTAAACCAATGGCCTGTGCAAATTCAATTGGTGCCGGTTAATGCTCCCTACTTTGAGAATGCCCATCTTCTTATCGCCGCAGATTGCGCTGCCTATGCCTATGCCGGTTTCCACAGAGACTTCATGCGAAACAAGATTACCATCATTGGCTGCCCTAAACTGGACGATGTGGACTATAGCGACAAACTCACCGCCATCATAAAGGCGAACCATATCAAATCCGTCACCGTAGTGCGCATGGAGGTGCCCTGTTGTGGAGGTATTGAGCACGCTGTAATCACCGCACTGCAGAATAGCGGAAAGATGATCCCCTGGCAAACTGTCACCCTTAGCACCGATGGAGAGATTCTGGAGCGCTAATCATGCATGTAACAGGGCTCCATGATTATACTTTAAATAAGGAGGTTTTTCCATGAAAGCAACCATCGACCGCGACGGATGCATTGGCTGCGGCCTTTGCTGCGACATCTGCCCCGAGGTATTCCGCTTGGCAGATGATAACCTTGCTGAGGTTTATGGACCTGTCACCGACAAGAACATCTCTGCCGCCCAAGAGGCGGAGCAATCCTGTCCTGTATCTGTAATCCAAGTAAAAGAATAGTTGCAGGTGCATTGGAAGCGTTTAAAATCAAATGGCACAGTCAAAGAGCCCTTCCCTGTCGGGAGGGCTCTTTGGGTACAATAAACCAATCCTATCTATGAAACTATCCGGAAAACTGGCTGTAATAGAGTTTTACGTACAGTCCATTATGCTCCATCAATTGTCGATGAGTACCTCTCTCCACAATCCGACCTTTTTCCATCACTAGAATTTGGTCCGCATTCTCAATGGTGGACAGCCGGTGAGCCACCACAAAGGTGGTTCGGCCTTGCATCAAATGATCCAATGCCGTTTGCACCTCCAACTCAGTGCGGGTGTCGATGGAGGAGGTAGCCTCATCCAAAATCAGCATGGGAGGTAAAGCCAGCATCACCCTAGTGATGCATAAAAGCTGCTTTTGTCCTTGAGACAGGCTCCCCCCATCCTCTTCAATCACAGTGTCATAACCCTTATGCAGTCGCTTAATAAAACGGTGAGCCTGGGTCAGCTTGGCCGCAGCCATTATCTCCTCCAGAGTTGCTTCCTCACGCCCCATAGCAATGTTTTCCCTGATGGTACCAGACTTCAGCCATGTATCCTGCAGTACCATACCAATACAGCGACGCAAACTCCTTCGGGTCACCTGACGGATATCGTGTCCACTGATTTGAATTTCTCCCTGATTTACATCATAAAAGCGCATGAGAAGGTTAATGAGAGTCGTTTTCCCACAGCCCGTAGGTCCTACAATGGCAATTCTCTGTCCATGGCTCGCCAGAAGGCTCAAACCCTCAATCAGTTTGTGCTTCTCATCGTATGAAAAGCTGACGTTCATAAAGGACGCGCTACCATCAACAATCTCCAACTCTGCTGCATGAGGATCATCCGGTTTCTCCGGCTTTTCATCCAACAACTCGAACAACCGGTGAGCGCATGCCAAAGCGTTTTGCAATTCAGTAGCCACCCCGGAAATTTCATTGAAAGGTTTGGTGTAATGGTTGGCGTAGCTTAGAAATGAAGAGAGCAATCCTACCGTGATCCCACCGGATGAAATCGCTACTAGCGCACCAGCAATTCCAACGCCAGCGAAAACCAATGCGTTCACGAAACGGGTGGATGGAAATGTAATGGAAGAAATGAAAATGGCTTTTATCGAACTGGCTCCCAGTCGATCATTTAGCTCGTCAAAACGTGCCTGTACCATTGCCTCCTGGGAGTAAGCTCTCACTGTCTTTTGATGGGTAATCATTTCATCTATCAACGCAGTCTGTTCGCCACGGTCTTTGGTTTGCTGAGTGAACAGGGCATAACTTCGACGTGCAAAATACGCCGCCACCAATAGGGAAACCGGGGTCAACAGCACCACAACTCCGGCGATGAAGGGCTGGATTCGAAACATGATGACCAGGGTTCCCAAAATGGTGAGGATTCCTGAAAAAAGTTGAGAAAAGCCCAACAGCAAACCGTCAGCGAATTGCTCAACATCTGAAATCAATCGACTGACCAAATCTCCAGTAGCGTGTCTGTCCAACATAGATATGGGAAGTTTTTGCAAATGAGCAAAAGCATTAAAACGCAATTGGCGGACCGTAAGGAAGGCGATGCGATTATTGCACTGACTAATTCCCCACTGGGCTAATACCGAAACCAAGACGACCATAGCGATCGTCATCAATAAAGGCGCTAGGCCAGCAAAATCCACCTGCCCCTGCGATAACATCCGGTCAATAGCCTTTCCCGTCAGTACAGGCACATATAATGTACTGGACACCGAAATTATACACAGCATCAAAGATAGGATTATCATAGCCCAGTGCATTTTTACATATTGCAGCACCCGGATAAGAATCCCCCATTGGTCCACTCTTGTTTTCATGCCCTACCGCCACCTCCAAGCTGTGAACGGTAAATCTCCCGATATACCTGGCATTTCTGAAGCAGTTGCTCATGAGTACCGCTCCCTGCCAGCGCACCGTCTTCCAATACCAGAATTAAGTCGGAAAAACGCACAGTAGACGCCCTTTGGGAAGTCACAATGACTGTGACCTTGCCAGAAAGATCCCGCAAAGCCTGACGAAGCGCTGCATCTGTGGAATAGTCCAAGGCGGAGGAACTGTCGTCCAGGATCAGGATGGCTGGTTTTCGTACCAAAGCCCGGGCAATGGTCAAGCGTTGCCGCTGCCCACCAGATATGTTTCGGCCGTTTTGCTCGATCATCTCGTCCAGGCCTTTGGGTTTGCTTTGTACAAAATCCGATGCCTGGGCTATGGATAAGGCGTCCCAAAGATCTTCATTCGTAGCATTTCCGTTTCCCCACAGCAAGTTTTCCCGTATGGTCCCCCGAAATAATGTGGCATGCTGAGGTACTACACCGAACTGATTTCTCAATACTCGCAAAGACTGTTCTTTCACATCCTTACCCAGTACCTGTATCCGTCCCTTGGTAGTGTCATAGAACCGGGGAATCAGGTTTACCAAGGTGCTTTTCCCTGAACCTGTTCCTCCGATGATTCCTACAGTCTGTCCAATCTTTACCTGAAAGCTTATGTCGGTGAGCGCATCCACCTCTACCCCTAGATAATGCATGGACACATGGTCAAAACGTATAGCTTCCGAATGAACAATGCCTAATTCAGGCTCTGCAGGAGCATTAATTCCGATGACTTGACCAGGCTCTTCCTTCGTTGTTCCCTCTCCTGCCTCCTGGTCCAACACTTGTTGGATTCGGTCAGCGCAGGCTAAGGATTTTGTAATGGTGAGAACCAGATTGGCAAACTTAACCAGTTCAACTAAAATCTGGGACAGATAATTAGGGCCTACTGAAAAAGGCGAATCATGCTGCAAGCATTGTTTCACGCAGTTACTTGAGCCATTCTGAATGGTTTTCCAGTCCAACCGACACACTTCAGCCTATTCCAAAGAAGGGCAAAAATGAG
>JAAYDR010000047.1 GCA_012729115.1 Clostridiales bacterium
TCTATTGTATGTCAGATGAATATGACAATATTTATTCCTGGTTATGCAGCAACCCGCAATACTATAAACAGTTTGTTGGTATCTTTGTTCTCAAGGAGTACCATAGCATGCTGACCACCTACCAGAGAATTTCCCACGATCTTCGAAACGAACTGTTGGAGCATTACAGGACTCGAGTAACTGAACACTTTTCTAAGGGGGAGGTCGACAAGAAACTGTTTGCACCCCATGAGTGGCATGGAATACAAAACCTGAGAAATTCCGTCGCAGCATTTGAGAAATACCATCACCTACCCTTTCACTCTTTGTTTGAGAAAATGTCAATCGTCTCCTTCTACGGCCTAAAAAAGGCGGCACATCGTGCATACTGGAAAAAGCGTCCGGAAATCATTTTATAGAAAACGGAGATAACTCCATGACCAAAGTGTCTGTTGTCATTCCCATCTATAATGCCGAAGCATACATAGAAAACTGCCTGGAAAGCATATGTCATCAAACACTCAAGGACATAGAAATCATCTGTGTTGATGATGGCTCAACGGACGTATCCGGTGCGCTTATCCGGAAAGTATCCGATATGGATTCGAGGGTGCATTACATTCGGCAGAATAACATGGGTGCAGGCGCAGCCAGAAACACCGGCCTTAAAAGAGCCATCGGCAAGTATCTTCTCTTTCTGGACGCGGATGATCAATTTGAACAAAACATGATTGAAAAAGCATATGAAGCAGCCGAGCGATCAAACGCACAGATTGTCATCTGGCACGCAGATCTTTTCAATCACCGGACAGGTCGCAGGTATCCGTGTATCTATTCCCTGATGGACGAGCAGATGCCGGACAAACAGCCCTTCTCCGCAAATCAGGTGATCAGCAATGCGTTTACATCCATCTGCGGCTGGACCTGGGATAAATTGTTTCTTACGGAATATATACGCGACAGGCAACTCTCCTTTCAGGAACAGCGTACAACCAATGACGCCTATTTTGTGTTCTGTGCATTTCTGGCCGCCGACCGCATCGCAACCATACCGGATGTGCTTGTTCACCAGCGACGAAACCAAAAAGGTTCTCTGTCCGTTACGCGGGAGAAATCGTGGCGATGCTTCTATGACGCCCTTCTGGCCATCAGATGCCGCTTGATGGAATGGGGTCTGTTTGATCGCTTTGAGCATGATTTTATTGACTATGCGCTGCACTTTTCCCTCTGGAATCTAAATACACTGAAAGCGCCTGAGCAGGAATATCTCTATATTGCACTGAAACAGGAAATGTTCCAGGAACTGGGCATTGTGGGAAAACACAAAAGCTATTTCAGCAATTTTTGGGAGTATATCAATTACCGGTATATCATGACCCATCCCTATCACGGGCTTTCTTACGAAGTATATCGGAAAATCCAACGGTTTCATGCCATTGTCCACCACATGCGCAGTATGCGTAAAAGAAAGAAAAGCAGGCGATCTTCCCCGTCGCATGGAAAATTGTTTGCAGGCTAAAGACAAGGGTAGGCTATAAGGCTTCATGCCAGAACATTCTTGCTGCATGTCCATTTTGTCACCCTTGACAGCCAAACGAACTATGATGCTGCATACGTTTGGGAAGAGGAGTTTTCTGACGATGAATGTGAAGATTTATGTTGTTTCTCATAAACCCTATCACATGCCGGAAGACACTGTGTATAAACAAATATGTGTTGGCCCAGCGGTGACACAGCCCTTTTGCGCTCTGACGGATGCCACAGGAGATAATATTGCACAAAAAAATCCAAACTATTGCGAGTTGACGGCATTATACTGGATATGGAAAAATACGCAGGAAGACTACACAGGCCTGGTGCACTACCGTCGCCATTTTTCATCGTGTACGGTTCACCTGGACAAATGGAACCGCGTGATGACAAAGAAGGACCTGGAAAAGATATTGCAAACTTGTGATGTGATCGTTCCTGTTCCAAGGCATTACATCATCGAGACAGGATGGTCGCAGTATGCACATGCACACAACGAAGATGACCTGGTGAAAACCCGCCAGTGCATTCAGGAATTATGCCCTGAGTATCTACCGGCGTTTGATGCGGCGTTTAAAAGAACCTGGGGCCATCGTTTCAATATGTTCGTTATGAAACGAAAGCTGTTGGATGCCTACTGTTCCTGGTTGTTTCCCATCCTGTTTCTGCTTGAAAAGAGACTGGATGTTTCCAGTTACAATGCCTACAACGCACGCGTCTTCGGTTTTATCGGGGAGCGTCTGCTGGATGTATGGTTGATGCATCATAAAATCCACTACCGTGAGGTCCGCGTGATCCATATGGAAAGCCAGAAATGGCTGTCCAAAGGAATACGGTTTGTCAAGCGCAAACTGGCAGCAGCCAAATTCTCATGAAAATGAAGAATCGGCAGGAGAGGGAAAGCCATAGGCTTTGGTTATTTGTGTATTGATATTATATGGTTGCCAGTCATTGACTCCATATCTCAGTTTGTATACAATTGTTGTGTATATTGTACCCTCATTTACCGTACGGTGTGGGTTTCCGTTTCGGGATTTTTTTGTTTACGGCGGTATCATCAGGGTAACACGGAAGATGTCTGTTCTGATGAGTATGTAAATGGTGCATGAACACATTCTCCAAAATGCAGGGAATCCGCACGCCGACCGAAGCGAAGGCAAAAACTGACGAAGGAGTATGATTGTGAAGATTCAGAACCTGATGCTTCCCCAAATGAATGTCTGCATGGAATCTGAGCTGTTTTACCGTTCCTCTGAGATGCGCAATCTCACCTATTCTCCGGACGAAGACAAGCTCATTTTTTGTACTCCTCATGCACATTGCGATTTTACCACATACTTCAACAGTCTCAGCATTGGAAAATGGCGTAAATATACCCACGTAGGGGCCGTCAGCCTTCATGTGGTTGTGGATGGGCACTTCATGCTCACATCCCAGTATTATGGGTTACAAAGAGGCTGTACCACACGCCGCGCTGGGAAAACTGTTGAAATTACGGGTAATGGTGCAACGCCGGTTATGGTGGTGCTTGAGCCTCAGCCTGAGGATATCCTGATCGGCTTCCATCTGACCGCCCTGGAAACCGGCTGCGCCTTCCTGGGCGGCTGGTACGAGGGTGAGACAAACCCGGCCTTGGAACGGAAGGTCAATCTGGCGGTCAACATCTGCACATTCCGACGTGAAGCATATATGATGCGCAATCTGAAGATGCTGAAGGAGCGTATCCTTGACAACACAGAAAGCCCGCTTGTGGGACATCTCCATGTCTTTGTGTCGGATAACGGTCATACCCTGCCGATGGAAGAGCTGAACAGCGATGTTATTCATGTTGTACCCAACAAAAATGTCGGCGGTGCGGGCGGCTTCACGCGGGGGCTGATCGAAATCATGCACAGCGATTACCCTGCCACCCACGCTATTATGATGGACGACGATATTGTGATCGAAAGCGAGGCACTCGAGCGTACCTTTGCGCTCCTGCGATGCCGCAGGGATGAATACGCCGATATGTTTGTGGGCGGTGCCATGTTGAGGCTGGATCAGCCATACAGGCAAGTGGAATCAGGAGCTACCTGGAACGCGGGCAAGTTGATTTCCAACAAAGCCGGGTTTGACATGCGCGAGCTGTACTGCTGCATTGCAAACGAGGTGGACGAACGTTGCGAGTATAACGCATGGTGGTACTGTTGTACGCCCATGAGCGTGGTCAATCCGGAAAATCTACCGCTGCCCATCTTCATTCGCGGCGACGATTTGGAATATGGCCTGCGCAACATGAAAACGCTGGTCCTGATGAATGGCATCTGCGTATGGCATGAACCATTTGAGTTCAAGTATTCCTCCTGCCTCCAATACTACATCCTGCGAAATCTGCTCTACTGCAACGCCCTGCATTTCATCCGATACGACAAATGGCGATTCCTTGTCAAGCTGTACCGGAACATGGCGCGTGAACTGGTGTATTATCGCTATCAGAATATCGATCTGCTGGATCGTGGCGTGCGCGACTTCTACAAGGGGGTGGATTTTCTGCTGACGACAGACGGTGAAAAGCTGCACAGCAAGATCATAGCCTCCGGCTATAAGAGCGTTCCGGTAGAAGAACTGTCCTGCACCTATGACCCTGTGGAGTATGCTGTCAGCTTACATGAGTGCGATGGCAGGGTTGCCAAAATATTACGGCTGATGAGCGGCAATGGCTATTTGCTTCCTGCACGCCGCAGAAAACCCGGAGACACCAAGCCCGTTTCCATGGCCACATGCCGTCCATACAACTATTTCCGGGAGCGTACCATACTCAATTACGACGAGACAAGCGGTAAGGCTTTTATCACCCATAAAAGCTACCGTGAACTGTTCCGCTGTCTTGGCGTAGCCGCCCGCCTGACCTGCACAACCCTTCGCCATTACACCCACGCAGTGGAAGATTTCCGCAAGGAGAGCCAACGGGTAACAAACGAGGCATTCTGGAAAAAGTACCTGGGCATATAACCCGCCCTGTCCCATACTGATCAGGAGGTAAATGATGACGAATATGCCCGTACTCGCTTCTATGAAACAGTGTACCGGCTGCGGTGCCTGCTTTAACGCATGTACCAGAAACGTTATCCGCATGATACCCGACGCGGAGGGCTTTTTATACCCCGATGTACAGACGGATTTATGTAAAGGCTGCGGTGCCTGCGATAAAAGCTGTCCGGTACTCAACCCGCATTATCCGAATTACACAAACCCACGTTGCTACGCGATGATGGCCAGCGACGAAGAACGCACCCAAAGTGCCAGCGGAGCGTTTATTCCTGTTGTCGCAAACTGGGTGTTGTCACAGGGTGGGATCGTATATGGAGCTGCATGGGAAAAAAACTGGTCGGTACACCACATAGGTGTGGAAGATACGGAAGGGCTTTTGAAAATTCGCAGTTCCAAATATCTTCAGAGCGATACAGGATTAACATATCGGGAGGTACGCAAGCATCTTCTCCTGAGACGCTGGGTGCTTTATACCGGCACGCCCTGCGAGATCGCTGCGCTGAATTGCTATCTGGGGAAAAGCGTATCAAAGGAAAAACTGATCACGATCGATATTCTGTGCATGGGAGCCCCATCGTATAAAACATTTAAAAAGTATCTGGATGATTATTACGATGTGAATAAACTGATACGCATCGACTTTCGAGATAAGTCTGTCTTTGGATGGTCTTGTTCTGCAAACCTTTATTTCAGTGACAACACGGAAGTTCATACCTCTTCAAAGGATGATCCGTACTGCCGTGCTTTTATCCAAAGCATGATTTCAAGGCCGGCCTGCGCTTCCTGTCCCTTCGCAAGACTGCCACGACAAGGTGATTTTTCCGCCGGTGATTTCTGGGGGCTGGACCGGTACAAGCCTTCTCTGAATGACAAAAAAGGAACATCTGTTGTTTTTGTCAATAACGCAAAAGCCAGAAAGCTCATTGCAAAAGTAAACAGTCAGTTCAAACTCTGGGAAGAGACGCCAATCCCGGCGGCAGCTCATCACAACAAGACCATTCTCCATCCCCTTAACAGCCATCCGGGCCGAAAACACTTCTTTTCGTCCGTAGAGCTGCTGCCGTTTAATAAACTGGTGGAGGCTTCCCTTCGCCATCATTATGACATCGGTATCGTCGGCCTGTGGTATGGTATCAACTATGGTTCTGTGCTTACGTATTTTGCACTGTATATGCTCCTTCATCAGCTGGGCTATGATCCGGTGATGCTGCCTCGCCCCAATAAGCTGTGGCCTAATGATGCAGAGCGGTTTGATGCACCGGACAGCATTGCACAGAAGTTCATTTGGAACCACTGCAATGTATTTTTACCCTGCAAGTACCAGGAAGAATATCTTCACTTCAACGATTTATGCGATACCTTCGTAGTTGGCAGCGATGTTGTATGGCAATATGCTGTGTGCGGCAAGTATACAGATCAGTTCTTCTTTTTAAACTGGGTTGAATCCGGACATAAAAAGATTGCGTTTGCTGCTTCCTTTGGCAATGGCCTGAATGGGCCGGAAGCCCATAAGGCGAAAGCCCGGTATTATCTCAACCAATTCGATGCTGTATCGATCCGCGAGAGCCATGGCGTTGCCACGACAAAGGAGCAATGCGGAAGAGACGATGTGGCTCATGTGCTGGATCCCGTATTTGTCTGCGATTCTTCGATCTATGACAAGATGATCGCAGAGGCAGAGAATCCGCCCATGGGCAAGGTGTTTGTATATATGCTAAGCCGCACGTATGTCAAGGAGCGTAGTGCAATCATAGAGAAGGCCTGCGATCACTATGGAGTGGAACAGCCGATCATTTGCGCTAACCCCAATGCAAAAGGAGGTATGAGGGAATTCTATCCTGCGGCTCTGGAACGCGTCATCAGCATACAGGAGTGGCTCGCCTGCATGAAAAATGCCGAATGTTTCATCGGTGACAGCTATCACGGCCTTTGTTTTGCGTTGATCTTTCACGTTCCTTTCCTGATCGTATATGGCCCGAACGTACCCGGAGGATCAGAACAGCGCTTTATTAGCCTTCTGGAATTGGTAGGGCTTGCTGACCGAATGCTTCATGACCTCAATGACATGGAAGCGGTGGATCAACTCCTGAAGCGACCCATTGATTGGAGCGATGTTGACCGCCGCCTGGAAGAACACCGGTGCTTTTCAAGGCAATGGCTCGTGGACGCATTGGCAAAGCCGGCTCGTTCCATTGCTCCGGAACAATTAGTGCAGGAACAGCAACGGCGTGAACTCAGCAACACCTTGATCCGCCTGCAGAAAAAGGTGGATGAGCTCACAGAAACGCGGCATGTAACGCAGTATTTTGAAACCAGCAGGATCTTCAGACTCAAACGTTACCTAAAGGAACACGGAGTGAAGGCGACGATATGGAGGGCAGGAAGTGTAATGGTTAAAAACCTTCAGCGGCAACATTACCATATCCTGAAGCGCACAGGAGAAAGAGAGTAAAGAACAAATATGCAGCAAAAACTCATTGAGCGTTTCCACAAGCAGCGATTCATGTTCGAAGAGCTGGTGAAGCGGGATTTCAAGCAGAAATACAAGCGTACGGTGCTGGGCATGGGGTGGAGCGTGCTTTCGCCGCTGCTGCATCTGCTGGTAATGAAGCTGGTATTCACGCAGTTTTTCGGCCGGGACACGCCGCACTACACCACGTATCTCTTCGCTGGAAACGTTGTATTCTCGTTTTTCCGGGAGGCCACGACGGGATCGATCGTTGCTCTGATCGCCAATGCCCATATCTTCACCAAAATTAACGTCCCCAAGTATCTGTTTCTGCTGTCCAAGAACGTTTCCTCACTGATTAACTTTGGTATTACCTTTGTGGTCTTTCTTCTCTTTGCGGCGATTGACGGAGTGACCTTTACACCCAGGTTCCTGATGCTGATCTATCCCTTATGCTGCCTGGTGCTTTTCAATTTGGGCATGGGACTGATTCTGTCTGCGATGAATGTATTCTTCCAGGACACGGCTTATCTGTATGAAATCTTTGTGCTGCTGCTGATGTATATGTCCGCGATCTTCTATCGGGTGGACGCGTTCTCGCGCACAGTGCAGCGGCTCTTCCTGCTCAATCCCGTGTACTGCGTGATCCGCTATGTGCGCATGATCGTGCTGGAGAGTACCATCCCCTCGTTGGCTTACCATTTGCTTATCCTTGGCTACGCCGCGGCAGCGCTGCTGATTGGCGGACTGATCTATAAAAAGAAGAACCATGAGTTCCTCTATTATGTTTAGGGAGAATGGCGCAGGGCGCATTACTCCTATGTGCGAGTCGGATACATGAGATATGAAGGTGATCATGATTAATAGAATTCTGGCCGTGGTAGTAACATATAATCGCGGATACATGGTAAAGAGTTGTATCGAAACATTGCTCAATCAAACAGTTCCTTGCGATGTCCTTGTGGTGGATAACGCAAGCTCAGATGATACCCGTATGATTCTTTCCAACATATCAGAGGAACGCGTATATCATATGCACCTGCAACGCAATACAGGCGGTGCCGGTGGCTTCAATTTTGGTATGAAGCATGCGGTAGAAAAGGGATATGAGTACATATGGCTGATGGACGACGATACGATGCCCCGAAAAAATGCACTGGAAGAATTGCTCAAGGCTGACAGCATTCTTGCAGGACAGTATGGTTTTCTTTCTTCTCTGGCTCTTTGGACGGATGGAAGCATCTGTAGAATCAATCGTCAGAAGTTTACGAATGCCTTGCACGAATCCATTGAACTTCTGCAGCACAACATACTCCCTATTCAGCAAGCCACATTTGTTTCGTGTTTTATGAAAGCTGATGTTGTACGACGGGTAGGACTTCCGATTCAGGAGTTTTTCATTTGGGGTGACGACATTGAGTACACTCGGAGGATTGCCGTTCGTAAGGGCATGCCCTCTTACATTGTTGGGAGCAGCGTAGTGGTGCATGCCACGTCCAGCAATTATGGTAGCAACATCGCGCTTGACGAGCCGGACCGAATGGAACGATACAAGTACGCCTTCCGAAATGAAAACTATCTTTATAGGCAGGAGGGATTGCGCAGCTTTGCATATTACACGGCAAAATGTGGAGCCAACATCGTTCGTGTGTTGCTACGAGCGCAGGATCATCGTCTTCGCCGTTGCGGAGTGATTATCCACCAATACTTCGCTGGGCTGAGGTTCAATCCGGACGTAGAATTTGTTACACCGACGGAGGACCGGTCGCCGTTCCCATACAGCGGGCAACGTTTACACCGAAAGCGCAGCAGATTTCAATAAAAATAGATACGGTGCACAGATCTTCCACACCGCTCCCTTTGCACACGGCTTTATCGGAGAGCATCTGCCGGACGTCTGGGAGCAAATGAGATTGCGTACCCAGTCAAGATGTGGTATACTAGTATTACATTTTGCATTGTTGATTGATGCCGAAAGGAACATGCGATGTTACAGGTGAGCAACCTCCATAAAACATATAACGGCATTCATTCGGTTAAGGATGTCTCCTTTATGGCAGGCGACCATGAGGCGGTGGCGTTGCTGGGGCAAAATGGCGCGGGGAAATCCACCACAATGCGCATGCTGGCCGGTTACCTCGCCCCCACCTCCGGATCAATCCGGTTGGACGGGCTGGATATGGCCGAGGATCCCTGCAAGACCAAGGGGCGCATCGGGTACCTGCCGGAAATCCCGCCGCTGTATCCGGACTGTACGGTGATGGAGCATCTGCGTTTTGTGTGTGCGCTTCGGAACATCCCCCAGCGCGGGATCCAGCGGGAATGTGAGCGCGTCTGCGGGCTGTTGAACATCACACCTGTGGCGGGCAGGATTATTGGCCGCCTGTCAAAGGGGTATCGGCAGCGCGTGGGCTTTGCGGCGGCTTTGGTGGGGAAGCCTTCCCTGCTGATCCTGGACGAACCCACGGTGGGGCTGGATCCCCAGCAGGTCATCGAAATCCGGCGGCTGATCCTGGAATTGGCTACCCAGATGACGGTGCTGATCTCCTCCCATATCTTGTCGGAAATCGCTTCTGTATGCACACATTTATTGATTCTGCACCACGGAGAACTTCTGGCCGATGGCAGCGCGGAGGAAATCACCGACCGCTACCGGGAGCATTCCCTGTTGGATGTCGCCGTGCGCGGCGATCATGCACTGGCGCAAGCTGAACTTACTCGTCTGGTAAAGGGTATGGGAACGCTTACGGTGGAGGCTCGCCCGGCGCAGGAGGAAGCCCGGTTCCTGCTGCGTACCCCAAAGGGGCGGGAGATGGCGGAGACGGTTTTCCAGGCCCTGGCTGCGCACAAAGAGAGGGTATCGCTGCTTTCATTAACGCAGCGCACCCCGTCGCTGGAGGATATTTTTATCGACATGACCCAAGGGCAGCCGCTTGTGGGGGCAAGCCGCCATGGAGAGGAAGGGGGGTGTGATCAGCCATGAACGGTCTGTTTGTCAAGGAATGGCGTCACCTCTTTAAAACCATGACGGGCTATGTGTTTCTGGCGATGTACCTGGCGCTTTCCGGCGCTGTGTTTGCTATCACAAACCTGTTTCCTCAAAGCGGAGACATCAAAAGCTATTTTTCCGTATTCAATACGGTGGCGGTGCTGATTGTTCCCATTCTGACCATGGGGTCTTTTTCGGAGGAGCGCAAGCAGAAGACTGATGAGCTGCTCCTGACCGCGCCGGTATCGCTGACAGCCGTGGTGCTGGGCAAATACCTGGCAACGCTCACGATCTTTCTGGTACCCATGGCGATAACACTTGTATATCCGTTGACCCTCTCCATCTTTGGCATGGATGCTCTGGCGGCAACAGTGGGCAACTATCTGGGTCTGTTGCTGCTGGCAGGCGCCTGCATCGCCATGGGTCAATTCCTCTCGCTTTTGACGGACAGCCAGTTTGTGTCCGCGATGATGACCTATTCCCTGTTCGCTCTATGTCTTTTCGCGGGTACAGGCGCGAGTATGGTCACAGACCCGTTCCTGAAAAACGCCTTGTCCTTCCTGGCCATTGCCAAGCATAGCGAGGGCTTCTCCTATGGTGTGTTTGAGGCTGTGGAGGCGGTATATTACCTCAGCGTGACAGCGCTGTTCCTGTTCCTTAACATATATGTACTGGAACGCCGCAGGCTTGTGTGAGGTGAAGATGATGAAAAAGATGACGCAAAAAAGCCTGTTGACCTTGATCCTGGTGTTATCGCTGTGCGTGTTTGCGTTGCTGAACCTCTGCGCCCAGGCCATTGACCGGCGTTACCATCCCGCGCTGGACCTGACGGAGGGAAAGCTGTATGCACTGTCCGATGAAACGCGGCGGGTGGTGGCGGACCTAACAGACGAGACCACCGTGTATGTGTTCAGCCCCCAGGAGGAATACCCGGCTATGCTCCGGGAGATGCTCCGCCGGTACGAGCAGCTTTCTCCAAACATCAGGGTGGCCTATGTAGACCCTGCGGCCAACCCGGTGCTGCTGACCCACTACCAGCAGATGGGCGCAGAGCTCAGCGCAGCGGACATCCTGGTCGAAGGACAAAGGCGCATCAAGGCGATAGCCTACGGGGATCTGATCCTCTACGATGGGAATACGCCCAAGGGAATTGATCTGGAGCAGAAGCTGGCCTCCGCCCATGTGTATGTAAACAGCGCTTACACACCCCGCGTTGTTTTTACCACAGGCCATGGGGAACGTCCGACCCGTGCGCTGCAAACTCTGTTTACGGATCACAACTATACCCTGGAGACCAAAGCCATTGCCGTGGAGGATGCGGCTCAGCCCGAAATCATGGTGGTGGCCGCCCCTACCTATGATTTTACTGTGGAGGATCTTGCGCTGCTGGATGCATATGTGGCCGCAGGCGGCAAGCTGATGGTGTTTGTGGAACCTTCCTCCGCTGAAATGCCAAATCTGAGCGGATTTCTTCAGCAATGGGGGATGGCTGTACAGCATAACGTGGTTTTTGAGCCCAAAGCTTTTGCGGCGGGCTCCCAGCACAACATCATCCCGATGTATACCTCCAGCGCTGTAAATGCATATTTTGCGGATCACCCGGTGTATGTGGCCATGCCGTCCGCCAGTTCCATCACGGTGGAAGGCCTGGCAGCCCATCGGGTAGAGCCGCTGTTGCGCACCACAAGCGACGCTTATGCCAAAACCGATTTGGCCTATACCTCCACCCAACAGGCTGAGGGCGATGCCCCCGGCCCCTTCGTAGTGGCTGCCCTGGCAGGGGAAAGCGTATTTCTGGCCGGCTCCCGGATGATCTACGCGGACGATTTGATGAGTGTGGAATCCTACGGAAACCGGATGTTTCTTGCCCAGGTACTGAGCGCGCTGTGGCAGGAGACGGTTACCCTGGCGATCCCGGCGAAATCGCTGGAGAACGCGCCGCTGCCCATCACCGGGGAGCAGGCGCAGACCTTGGCCATCGTTCTGGCAGTGGTGCTGCCGCTAATGGCATTGGCGTTGGGCACGGCAGTCAGGCTGAGGAGGAGACGCCTGTGAGAGCAAAGCAGCATGCCGTGGTGGTTTTACTGATCTGTGTTGCGTTGCTGGGAGCGCTGCTTGGCTGGCTGTTGTACACACCCGCGCAGAAAGCCGCGCAGGAGCAAGCAGCCACCGTATATGAGGTGGTCAATCTCCCGCTGGCCGAATTGACGGCGGTCAAGGTAGAAAATGCGGAAACCGCCTTTGCCGTGCTCAACAGCGCGGAAGGTGTGGAAATGCTCAGTCAGACGGACAACGAGTATGATGAAGCGCAGCTTCGGGCCTTTCTGTACGCAGCGGGGCACATCACAGGCAGCCGCAAAGTGACGGATCGTGGCACCTTTGACGGCTATGGTCTGGCCCAGCCCCGCGCAACCGTGACCCTGTACCGCAGCGATAACACCCAGCTCCGGTACAGGGTACTGATGGATAACCCTGTGGATCAAAGCACATACCTGTATGCGGAAGCGGATGATGCCATCTATCTGGTGCCCAGGGAAATCGCCCTGCTGTTCCTGCGCACGGAGCGGGATTTTATCAGCCATCAGGTGCTGCCCCTGCGCTCTCAGGACGATGTTGACAAGATCCGTCAAATCGACGTATATTACCATGGCACAGGGCGTAACTACAGCGTGGAACAGACGGATCAGGGCTTTTACCTGACCGCGCCGGTTCCGATGCGACTCTCCCGGCTGAATGTGATAAGCGCATTGATCAATCCTCTGATGCAGCTATATGCCGATCAGGTGGTTGCTACGGACGCCGACCTGTCAGCATATGGTTTGGATCAGCCGGAAATGGAGATTGCGCTGACACTGGATGGGGAAACCGCGCATGCCCTGCTCAGACGCATCGAAGGGAACCAGTGCCTGATGGCGGAAAAGGGCGGCACGGTGATTTACCGGTTGGATGACGCGCCCATGCTGATGTTGCTGCAGGGCTACACAACCCTGCTGGGCGGCGGAATCGTCAGCTATGAGACAGGGGGAATCACGGATATTGCCTTTTCTGTGGAGGGACAGAGCCTAGCTGTACGTTTCTCCGCTGAGGGCGCTGCCATAGCCACACCCCTTGGGTCTGTGGAGTTGTCCGGTGACGTGCAGACCAGGCTCCGGCAGGCGCTTAACCAGTTAACCCCCGTAGCGGAACTCAGCAGTCCGAAAGAGGCAAATCCGGTGATCCGATGGACAGCCAGCCTGAGCACAGGTGCTCAGGAGACGGTAGTGCTATGGCCGCTGACAACAGATATCTATGCGGTATCGGTCAACGGCACGGCAGCCTTTGCCACAGACGCCGTGGCGGTGCAAAGGGTGATGACCCTTTGGGATGATTTGACTGCCCTAGAGCAAAGGAGATAGCTATGGAAAACGTGAGTGAACGCTTCGATCCGCTTCAGATGAGCGACTTCCACCTCAAGGACAGCCAGACTGTAACCAGCCAGATTTATCAAACGCTTCGCAAACGCATTATCAACATGCAGATGCCGCCGGGCATGACCATGAGCGAACAGCAGACAGCAAACGCCCTGGGCGTGAGCCGCACCCCTGTGCGGGAAGCCTTCATCCGCCTCTCCAGGGAAAAAATGGTGATCATCACCCCCCAGAGGCGCACAGCGGTGGCAAAGATCAGCACAGAGCGGGCGAAGCAGGAGCATTTTCTGCGCGAATCGCTGGAACAGGCGGTGCTGGAGCAATTTGTGCTGAACCTGAAGCCGGAGTACCTCATGGAACTCACCCAGATGATACAGTTGCAGAAGCAAGCGCTGGAGGATAGGGATTTCGCCGCCTTTTTGGAATATGACGATGATTTTCACAAAATATTCTACATGGCTACGGATAAACACCTCTGCTACCAGTTGCTTCGTCGCAACTCCTTTGATTATCAACGCCTCCGCTACCTCTCCTCCTGCAGCGAAGAGGGGATTCAGCAGCTGAATGTGAATCAGCATGAACTGATGCTCAAGCTGATCACGGAGAGAAATCTTCAGGATGTGCAAGCCCTGCTGCGCAGGCATGTCCGCCGCATTTTTGATGAGATCGTTCTAATGAAGGAGAAATATCCCCAGTACATCCTGTGACCCGGGGTGGGTGCTGCTGAAGCATCCCTCCAGCTCAGGGTAAGGTGCCGCCCACTGCCGGATGCTGAGGTCAGCGCATGTAAATTTGGTATACCAGATAGAGAACCTATTCCATGGGGCAGAAAATACGGCGCCAATCGCAGTGATTGCTGGCATTCCAGGTTTTGGATCGGGCAAAAACAATCCCAAACGAGCAAAAAGTCTTTGACATTTTTAAACTGGTATGGTAGCATGCATACAGTAACCAAAGTATTGATGTATGGTCACACCAGCGAATATCCCCATTGGTATCCGGCCTTTGTGCCCTGCAACCCGAATAATCGCGCTCCGTGCGATTAGGATGATAACTCTAAAGGAGGAAAACACCATGTCCAAAAAGATCCTTTCCCTGGCAATGGCGTTGGTACTGTGCCTGACGGTCGTTTCGGCCCTGGCCGACACCGAGGTCATCATCACCGGCACCAACGGCCCCGGGGATACCCAATCCATGGGCCATGAGGAATGGGCACGCCGCCTCAACGAAATGGGTGGCTGGAACGCCAAAGCGCTTGTCTCCTCGGAAATGGGCAACACCGATGACGTGCTGGAAGCCGGCATGATGGGTGAACCCGTTATCGCCTCCAGCGATCCTTCCCGTCTGGCCGCTTACGCCCCCGGTATCGGCATTCTGATGATGCCCTACCTGCTGGACAGCTATGACCAGTTGGACGGCCTGATGGAAACCGACCTGTACAAGAGCTGGGTTGCCGAGCTGCGGGAAAAGGGCATTGTTCTGCTGACCGCCAATGGCCTCACCGGCTGGCGCAACTGGGTCACCAACAAGCCCATCACCAAGCCCGAAGACCTCAATGGTCTGAAGATCCGCACCATGGGTAATCCCATCGCCATCAACTCCGTCAACGCCATGGGCGCCGTGGCCACCCCCATGGCCCAGAGCGAAGCCTACAACGGCATCCAGACCAAGGTCATCGATGGCGGCGAGTGGCAGATTCCCACCATCTACTCCTCCAAGTTCTATGAAGTCTGCTCCGACATCTCCCTGTCCCAGCACTTCCTGCTGACCTGTGACATGGTGTGCGGCGCCGCTTGGTTTGATACCCTTTCCGCCGAGCAGCAGGAACAGCTGGTTACCTCCTGCGTGCAGAACTACAAGGACAACCAGGCTCTGGTACGGGAATATGAGCAAAAGTATCTGGAAGAAATGAAAGCTGCCGGCGTCGTTGTAACGGAACCCGACCGTGAAGCCTTCCGTGCCGCAACCGCCCATCTCTACTCCGATCCCGCCACCACCGGCGGCGCCGATTATGAAGCCCTGCGCACCCAGCTCTACAAGGAGCTTGGCATCAACTAAAGCAGTCATCTGACAAGCCAAAGGAACCGCGCATCAAAACGGCGGTGGCATCACTGCGGTGCCACCGCCTCTTATTTACAAAGAACGGTTGCTGCATCGGTTTCCATCCCCAAATCCGCCAGGTCTGCCCGGGGACAAGGGCAGGTGCCATGCTGTTTGCGCGACAGGCGCGTCCGGCAGCGGCGAACCTCTGGGGACGGTACCGCTGTGATATAGAAACAAAGAACAAAAGCCCATGCAGGAGGAAACAGTATGAACAAGGTATACAAGTATTATTGCAAGGTCGAGGAGGTCCTGGTGGGCATCGGCATGAGTACCATCGTGGCGCTGACCTTCCTCAACGCGGTGCTCCGCCTGTTTGACAAGCCCATCATTTACGCGGATGATGTTTCCCTGCTCCTGTTCAGCTGGACGGCATTTCTGGGCGCAGACGTCGCGATGCGCCACCTCCGTCTGGTGGGGATGGACATCGTGTCTAAAAAATTCTCTCCCAAGGGCCAGAAGGTGCTGGCGATCATTGTTTATATCCTGATCATCATCATTCTGGCCATCCTGATCCTGGGTGGCTTTAAAATCATGAAAATCAACGGCAACCGGCCTTTCAACACGCTGGCCAACTTTGGCATCGGTTATGGCGCGGTAACTGCCGCCATGCCTGTCTGCGGCATTTTGATGATTCTGACCTGCCTGATCAAAATCGGCAAACTGTTGATCCACTTCAAGGACGATTCGTATACCCTCAAGGCGGACGTTGCCAAGGACAACGAAGGCTTGGGCGAAGAGAATGCCGGAATGGACATGACCCCTGTAAATCTTGACGATTCCAAGGAGGTGCTGTGAGCATGGCAGCTTTAATTCTGGTGTTTGTTGTCTTCCTGCTGATCAACGCGCCCATCGCCTTCGTCATCGGCGGCGCGGGCATGGCCTGGTTTATCTCCTCCGGCCGCAGCCTGGACGTGCTGGCGCAGTACGTTGTCACCCAGACCCAGTCCATCGCGTTCCTGGCGGTTCCGTTTTTCATCCTGGCGGGTAACCTGATGAACCGCACCGGCATTACCAGAAACCTCATCAACTTTTCCCGCCTGATTACCCGGCGCATGGTCGGGGGCATCGCTCAGGTATCTGTGCTTCTCTCCACGCTCATGGGCGGCGTTTCAGGCTCCGCTGTTGCGGACGCCTCCATGGAGGCCCGCATTTTGGGACCTGAGATGATCAAGCGCGGTTACAGCAAGGGCTATGCCGGCGGCGTCATCTGCCTCACCTCCCTGATTACCGCCACCATCCCTCCCTCCCTGGGGCTGATCCTCTACGGCTTTGTGGGCGGCGTATCTATCGGCAAGCTGTTTACCGCCGGCATTATCCCAGGCCTGATGATGATGGCAGTGCTTATGTTTACGGTGCGCATCACTGCCAAAAAGCACAGATTTGACCTTCCCGCGCCGGACGCCAAACGCCCGACCTGGTCCGAAATTTGGTATGAGCTCAAAAAATCCGTATGGGCACTCATCTTCCCCCTGATCCTCATCATCGGCATCCGCTTTGGCCTGTTCACCCCCACCGAGGCAGGCGCTTTTGCGGTAATCTACGCTATCGTGATTGGAGCGTTTGTGTACAAGGAGCTCACCTGGAAAAATTTCCTGGCCGCGCTGAAGGATTCCTTCATCGACAACGGCGGCATCATCCTCATCATCGCCATGTCGGGTATCTTCGGCAAGGCGCTGACCATCGTCAACGCCCCTGGCCTGCTCACCAGCTTCCTTTTCGGCCTCACCAGCAACCCCAGCATCATGATGGTGCTGATTGTGCTGCTATTGGTGGTGCTGGGCATGTTCATCGACAGCAACGTCAACATCATGCTGCTGACCCCGCTGTTCCTCCCCCTGCTGAAAGAAATGGGTGTGGACCCCGTGCACTTTGGCATTTGCATGATGACCATCGTCACAATGGGCTGCATGACGCCGCCGGTTGGCACGGCGCTCTACACGGTGTGCGACATTCTGGACTGCCCGGTGGAGCAGTACTTCAAGGAAACCATGCCCTTCTACGCGGCGGTTATCCTGCTGGTAATTGCCCTGGTGTTCCTCCCCGATCTGGTGATGTGGCTGCCCAACCTGCTCTACGCGTAATCCCGGAAATGTTTGGCAAGGATGTGAACTTACATGAAGATGAGTTTCCGCTGGTTTGGCGAACAGTTTGATTCCGTCAAACTATGGCAAATCCGGCAAATTCCCGGAATGGTGGGCATCATCAGCACGCTGTATGATACCAAGCCCGGCGATGAATGGGATCTGGAGGCCATCCGCGGCCTGAAAAAGCAGGTCACAGACGCGGGGCTTGCACTGCTTGGCATTGAGAGTGTGAACATCCATGATGCCATTAAAGTGGGCACGCCGGACAGGGACCGTTACATTCAAAACTACATCAATACCATCCGCAAGCTGGGCAGCGAGGGCATCAGGCTGATTTGCTACAACTTTATGCCTGTCTTTGACTGGACCCGCTCCGATCTGGCAAAGCCCCGTCCAGATGGCTCCACCGTGCTGGCGTATGATCAGAACATCGTCGACCGCATCAAGCCGGAAGAGTTTTTCAATCGGATGGATGGCGACAGCAACGGTTTTATACTGCCCGGCTGGGAGCCGGAGCGTATGGCCCGTGTGAAGGAGCTTTTTGAGCTCTACAAGGACGTTACCGAAGAAAAGCTGTTTGACAACCTGGTATACTTCCTCAATGCTGTCATGCCCGTTTGCGACGAATATGATGTAAACATGGCCATTCATATCGATGATCCCGTCTGGTCTGTGTTTGGCCTGCCCAGGATTATCACCGGGAAGGGCCCCCTTCACCGGCTCATGGAAGCTGTACCCAACCCGCACAACGGGGTAACGCTTTGCACAGGTTCCCTCTCGTCAAACCCTGCCAACGACATTCCCGACATCATCCGCAGCCTGAAGGGACGCATCCACTTCGTGCATATGCGCAACACCAAACATACCGCGCCAGGCGTATTTGAGGAAGCCGCCCATTACACCTCGGACGGCTCGCTGGATATGGTGGCCATTATGCAAGCGCTGGTGGACATTGGCTTTGAGGGCCCCATCCGCCCCGATCATGGCCGCGCAATCTGGGGAGAGGTCTCCATGCCCGGATATGGCCTGTATGACCGCGCGCTGGGCAGCCAGTATCTGTTGGGGCTGTATGACGCGATCAAAAGGCAAAAAGCCTGATACCACACCGCTGCCCGCCTTCCCGTTTCCCTGCACCCGCCGCCAGGTGGGATGTACGGCGGGAGGCGGGCATTCTCAGGAGGAAATCCCATGAAGGTCATGATTATCGGGTGCGGTGGCATCGCGCCAGCGCATATTGAAGGATATCTCCACGCCGGGGAAGGGGCAACCATCGCCTTTCTGGCGGATCAAAACACCGATCGCGCCCGTGCGCTGATCGAAAAATACGGTTTGAAGGATGCTGCGGCCATCGCGGATTATCATGAGGGCTTGGGCAAAGTGGATGTGGTAAGCATCTGCACCCCGCCGGGACTGCACAGGGAAATGGCGGTTGCCGCGTTGGAAAGCGGCTGCCATGTGCTCCTGGAAAAGCCGATGGCCCCTTCCCTGGCGGAGTGCGACGAAATCATCGCTGCCGCCCAGAAGCATGGCAGGCTCCTGTCCGTGGTGGTGCAGTCACGTTACATCACCAGCATCCGCAATGTGATTGACATGGTAAAAAGCGGAGCTTATGGCCGAAACCTGTATTCCCGGGTACATTCGGTATGGTACCGGGGAGAAAGCTATTACTACCTGGACTGGCGCGGCCGCTGGGTCGTGGAGGGCGGGGGATGTACGCTCAACCATTCCATCCACCACATCGACCTGCTGCTGTGGGCCAAGGGCATGCCCGCGTCCATCCGCGCCTTCATGACCAATTTGAACCACCACAACTCCCAGGAGGAGGATTTTTCCTCCGCATTGCTGCAGTACACCGACGGGAGCGTAGCGGAGATCACCAGTTCGCTCATTTCCCATGGAGAACAGCAGCAGCTTACCTTCCAGATGGAGAAGGCAGGGGTCTGCATCCCCTTTCAGGCCCATGCTTCCAAGGCACGGGATAACGGATTCCCCGAACCGGATGAGGAGACGGCGGCCGCCGTACGGGCGGATTATGAAAGCCGCCCGAAGCTGGTATTGGAAAACCACGACGGACAGGTGAAAAATTTCCTGCGAGCCATCAACAAAAGCGAACCCCTCATAGCCACAGCCCAGGATGGGCGTAACTGTATTGAGCTGATTACAGGGATATACCAGTCCGCCATCACCCGGCAGGAGGTCATCTTCCCCATCGGGCCGGACAGCGCTTACTATACCAGCGCCTGGCGTGAAAGCGCGCCTCATTTCTTTGAAAAATCCACGGAGGTTGCGGCCTTCGCCGATACGACCATTACAAATTTCAAAAATAAGTTTTAAGGGTCTTACCGCTTGCGACCTGATCAGGGAGGAATCGTCATGAAACTGACTTTGGAAGGCCTGAAGGATCCATCTTACGAGCAGCAGGGGTATCTGCTGCCCCGCTTCGATATTGAAGCCATGCGCACGCGCACCACTGAAGCGCCCACCTGGCTGCATTTTGGGGCAGGCAACATCCTGCGGGCTTTCCCCTGCGTGCTGGCACAAAAGCTGCTGGAGCAGGGCGCTGTGGATACCGGCATGATTGTTGTGGAAAGCTATGATGAGGAAATCATCGACAAGGCATTTGCGCCTTTTGACAACCTGTGCCTGGCGGTATCCCTGAAAAGCGATGGCACCGTGGAAAAGCGCGTTGTAGCTTCCGTAGCACAGGCTCTGGGCTATCATACCCATACCGCCCGTGTGGAGGAAATCTTTACCGCAGACAGCCTCCAAATGGTATCCATGACCATTACGGAAAAAGGGTATTCGGTGATGGACGCCCAGGGTATCCCGCACCCGGCCTTTGCGGGGGATTTTGAATCCATGGACGCTCCGGTGTCCATCATGGCGCTGTTGACAAGGCTTCTGTACCTGCGCTATCAAAATGGAGCAAAGCCCATCGCCATGGTATCCCTGGACAACTGCTCCCACAATGGAACCATTCTGCAATCCAGCATCCAGGCCATTGCTGCCGCGTGGGTCAAAAAGGGCCTTGCGGAACCCGGTTTCCTGGACTATCTGACTCATGGAAACCGGGTATCCTTTACCTGGTCGATGATCGACAAAATCACCCCGCGTCCTTCCGAGGAAGTGATGGCTCTGCTCCGCCTGGAGGGCTTTGAAGGCGCGGAAGTGGTGGTAACGGGCAAAAACACCTATGTGTCCGGCATGGTAAACGCGGAAGAATGCGAGTACCTGGTGATTGAGGACAACTTTCCCAATGGCCGTCCTCCCCTGGAAAAGGTAGGCGTGATTTTCGGCAACCGGGACACCGTGGACCGGGTGGAAAAGATGAAGGTTTGCACATGCCTGAACCCGCTGCATACTGCGCTGGCGATCTTTGGCTGCCTGCTGGGCTATACAAAGATCTCCGATGAAATGAAGGATGCTGCGCTGGTAGGATTGGTGCGCCAGATTGGTTATGGAGAAGGGCTGCCGGTGGTGGTGGACCCCAAAATCATGGACGCCAGGCAGTTTATTGATGAAGTGGTGGAAAAGCGTCTGCCCAACCCGTTTGTACCGGATACTCCCCAGCGTATCGCATGCGATACCAGCAAAAAAATTCCCGTGCGCTTTGGCGAAACCCTCAAGGCCTATATTGACAGGGGGCAGGAAGATTTATCCTTCCTCACCTTCATCCCGCTGGTTTTTGCGGGGTATGCCCGCTATCTTACGGGTGTAAATGACGAAGGGGAGTCCTTCACCCTTTCTCCTGATCCCAATCTGCCTGTGCTGACCTCCCTGTTTGCCGGTTTTGCTCTGGGGACACCCACAGATCCGGCGAAGCTCCATGCGCTGTTCTCCCGGGAGGATCTCTTTGGCGTGGACCTGTATCGCTATGGTCTGGGCAAGAAAGCGGAAGACATGTTCGCGGAGATGAGCCGGGGGGTTGGCTGCATCCGTACAGTCCTGGAACGGTACCTTCAAGGGGACAAGTAAGGGGGATGAACACATGAAGCCTTTTATGGACAAGGATTTCCTGCTGAAAACAGACGCCGCCCGCACGCTGTACCACACCTATGCCGCGCCCATGCCCATTCATGATTACCATTGTCATGTGATGGTAAACGAGATCTGGGAAGACCGCAGTTATGACAACCTTTCGCAGGTATGGCTGTCCGGGGATCACTACAAGTGGCGGGCTATGCGTCTGAATGGAATTCCGGAACACCTGATCACCGGAGACGCGCCGGACGAAGATAAATTCATGGCCTATGCCCGCACCATCGCAGCCGCGGTGGGCAATCCCCTCTATCATTGGACCCATCTGGAACTGCAACGCTATTTTAACATCTATGAACCCCTCAATGAGCACACAGCGCCTGGCATCTGGGAAAAGGCCAACCGCATCCTTCGGGACGGGCTCACAACCCGTCAAATGATTCTGATGTCCAATGTAAAAACCATCTGTTCCACGGATGATCCGGCAGATGACCTCCGCTATCATCAGAAACTCCGGGATGCTGGTGATTTTCCAGTAAAAGTACTGCCGTCCTTCCGACCGGATCAGGCCCTGGATGTGCGCAATCCGGGTTTCGCGGCTTATCTGCAGCGCCTGGGACAGGCGGCCGGCGTGGTGGTGAAGGACCTGGTCACCCTCAAAGACGCGCTGGCAAGCCGCCTTGCTTTCTTTGACGACATGGGCTGCCGCGTTTCTGACCATGCCTTTGCCTATGTGCCGTATGCGGAGGCGGATGAGTCCGTGGTGGCAGGCATCCTGAATCGTGCGCTTGCGGGCGGTACCATCTCGCGCGGTGAGGAGGAGCAGTACAAGACGCATCTGCTCCAGTATCTGGCAGCGCTGTACACAAAATACGGCATGGTCATGCAGCTGCACATTGGCCCCATGAGGCGCGTCAATGCGGACATGACCCGAAAGCTGGGTCCGGATACCGGGTTTGATTCCATCAACGATTTGTGCATCGCAGAACCTCTTGGGCAGTTCCTCAACAGCCTCAACGAGCAGGGGATGCCCAAGACCATTCTGTACTGCCTCAATCCAAAGGACAACTATGTGCTGGGCACCATGCTGGGCAACTTTGCCGATGGCGGGATGGCAGGCAAGATGCAATTTGGCTCCGCCTGGTGGTTTAACGACCACATCGACGGAATGGTACAGCAGATGACCGCACTGGCTAACCTTGGCATGCTCTCTCAGTTTGCGGGCATGCTCACCGACAGCCGCTCCTTCACATCCTATCCTCGCTTTGAGTACTTCCGCCGCATTTTGTGCAACATCCTGGGAACCTGGATGGAGGAAGGCGAAATTGCTCCGGATATGGAGCGTGTGGGACACATTGTTCAGGATATTTGCTGCCATAACATTGAGCGTCTCATAGCCCGGTAAGAAAATTCCCGCGCCCCCTGGGCAGGGGCGATTCATCATGGCTGAGCGCGTTTGATAAGCGCGCTCAGCTTTCTGGTGTACCAGCATTGTCCGGGATGACCACCATCCCCAAAGGAAAGGGATTCATATGATCAAGTTACTCGTGGTTCTGGCAGTGATTTGCATCTCCACCTCCTCGCTGGCTGTGCGTCTGACTGTTGCCCCGGCGGTATGGCTTGCGTTCATCCGCCTGCTTCTTTCAACGGTAATCCTGCTTCCCTTTGCGCTGACCCGTTACAGGCGGGAGCTGGCGTCCTTGAGCCGCAATGTGTTCCTGCGCTATGCGCTCAGCGGCATCATGCTGGGGCTGCATTTCCTGTGCTATTTTGAGGCGCTGAAAAATACTTCCATCACCGCGGCGGTGGTGCTGTCTTGCAGCGAGGCCTTCTTTGTTGCAATTGGCGCACGAATTTTTTACCGGGAGCCGATCCGCACAAGAGGGTGGATAAGCATTACCATTGCGTTTTTGGGTTGTGTGCTGGTCACTACCGCAAGGAACACCCAAAGCCCAAACGCACTGATGGGCAATCTGCTGGGCCTGCTGGCGGCGATACTGATCGCCGTGAACACCCTGATCACCAAAGGAAGCCGCAAAGAAGGCTCTACTACGGCCTATACGTTTGTAACATACGGCTTTGCAGCGCTCACGCTGTTTGTGGCCACACTGGCCATGGATGTACCCATCACCGGGAGAATGCCCACGGATTGGCTGATCGGGCTTTGGCTGTCTGTGATATGCACCATTCTGGGACACAGCGTCCTGTCCTACTGCCTGAAGTTTGAACGCGCTTCCTACGTTTCCGCTGCCAAGCTGCTGTCGCCCGCATCCGCTGCCTTCCTAGGCTGGCTTGTGCTGCAAGAGGTTCCCGCGCCGCAGGTCATTGTCGGCAGCGTGATCATCATGATCAGCGTGTACGATTATTCCCGTCAATGCTCGCCAGAGCCAAGACAGTGTGCAGCAAAGTCTCTTGGACAGGGCTGACCCATGCCCAGGTGCTAACACATATTGTGCATATGAAACGCTTGTCTCGCAAGGGGTGGAAGGCCGCGAGCACCACACGAACCCAAGAAACGCAAAAAAACTGCGGATGAAAAGCACAAAAATCAGCAGGATTTCAGTGTATGATGCTCTCATGAATCAACCAACCAAAACCTGCTGCATTGGCAACGCCAAGTTGAAAGGGGAGTCTGATGCCCATGGCCGGTATGGTCACTGAAATCCAACGCTTTGTCCTCAATGATGGGCCCGGTATTCGCACAACCGTGTTCCTGAAGGGATGCAATATGCGCTGTGCGTGGTGCCACAACCCTGAAACCATACGGGGTGGGCGCGATTTGCATTACTATGAACGAAACTGCATCGGATGCTTTAAATGTATATATGTCTGCCCCAGCAAGGCGCACAAGAAAATTGACGGGGTTCATCGGTTTTTTCTCAACCTGTGCGTGCGCTGCGGCAAGTGTGCCAAAATCTGCTATGCGGATGCCATGGTGATGAGCGGAGAGGATATGTCCGTCGAACAGGTGATGGAGCAGGTAATACAGGACAAACCCTACTACGACGACAGCCATGGCGGTGTCACACTCTCTGGCGGTGAGGTGCTCTGCCAGCAGGATTTTGCGCTGGAGCTGGTGGAGGCCTGCCATGCTCAGGGCATCCATGTTGGGATTGAAACCAACCTGTACAAGCCAATGGATCAGGCACGGGCGCTGCTTTCCCAGGTGGATCTGATCATGGCCGATTTCAAACTTTTTGATGATGAGGCCCACCGGCAATGGACAGGTGTTGGCAATGAGACCATCAAAGAGAATCTTCGTTTGCTGGACGATCTGGGCGTACCCTATATCATCCGCACCCCTGTTATTCCCGGCGTAAATGACAACGAAGATGAAATCGCCGCCATCGCCGGGTACCTTCAGCCGTTCCGGAATATGATGTATTATGAGCTGCTTGCCTTCAACCCGTTGGGCGCACCCAAATATGAAAGCCTGTCCCTTGCCAATCCGTTTACGGATGCCAGGCCTTTGCTAAAGACACGCATGCAGGAACTGGCAGCCGCCGCCCGGGCTGCAGGCATCAAAACCCGTACTGACAACTGATAGAGAGGAGGACATCACACATGGGTAAGATCGTGTTTTGCAACGAGTTTCCGGCTGAGGAGACCTTCACGCTTGACAAACGAGTCCGCCTGCTGAAGCAGCGTAAGTTGAGCCAAACCCAGGAAAAGATCGACAGGGAAGGCGGGCTCGACGAGGATGACTACGGCCGTGTGGTAACACCGGATGAATTCCGTTTTGAGCCGTACTCCAACCATCCGGACGGCAGCTTCTACGGATATGAGGGCTGGTCCCACAATTATGCCAAACTGCTCAGCGTCCATCCTCTGTACTGCGATCCTCTGGACGCCTTTGTGGGACGGGGCTTTTTCTTCATGACCCGGCAAAAGGGCAGCCTGTGGAACCCGGATCATCCCTATGCCGACCTCAAGGCCGCCTTTGACGAGTACAACATTATCTGCGGCATTGGCAGCGACGGTCATTTTACGCCGGATCTGCGCATGGGCTTTGAAATGGGCTGGGGTGGTATCCTGGAAAAATTGCGTCACTATCAGGCCGTTAACACCACACCGGAAAACCAGCTTTTTTATCGCTGCGAAATCACGGTCGTAGAGGCAATCATCGCCTTTTTGAACCGGGTAGGCAATGAGCTGAAAGAACTGGCCGGAGTGGAGCGCAATCCTTATCTGGCGCAGAACCTGTTGGAGATGTCCCAGGTGAACCACAAGATCGCCGCCGGGAAACCGGAAACCCTGCGCGAGTGCATCCAGTGGATGTGCTGGTTCAGTTTCTTCAGCCGCCTGTATAACCGCGGCCCTTCCGGCGGACAGCTGGATGAGCTGCTGCGCCCGTTCTATGAGCACGACATTGCCGCCGGACTGATTGATGACGAGACAGCCAAGTTCTATATCGCCTGCCTCTTCCTGAACGATACACGCTATTATCAGCTGGCCGGACCGGGGGATGATGGGGAAGATTTGGCAAGTCACATCAGCTACCTGATTCTGGAAGCGGCTGATTGGATCAACATCGCATGCAACCTGACCGTACGCGTCCATGACCGCATGAACGAGGACTTTTTCCGTCGCGCGGTGGGCTATCTGTTCAAAAACAAGAACGGCTGGCCGCGCTTCTCAGGTGACAACAGCCTTGTGAACGGTTTCATGCGCTGCGGTTTTGACCGGTCCCTGGCCCGCAAACGCCTTGCGGCAGGATGCAGCTGGATGAGCATCCCCGGCATGGAATACACCCTCAACGACCTGGTCAAAATCAATACGGCAAAGGTATTTGAGGTGGCTTACTTCGACATGATGGAGAAGGACGCCCAGCCCTCTACCGAAAAACTATGGGAACTCTTTGAAAAGCACCTGACCCGTGCGGTGCATGCCACGGCAGCCGGTATCAAGTTCCATCTCACCTGGCAGGATCAAAATGAGCCCGAGCTGATTTGCAACCTTCTCAGCCAGGGGCCTGTGGAAACCGGGCTGGATGTAACCAAGAGCGCCCGCTATTTCAACATGTGCATCGATGGCGCGGGCATTGCCACCGTGGCGGACAGCTTTGCCGCATGCGAGCAGCGCATTGAACGGGAGGGCAAGCTTACATGGCAGGCGCTTACCCGGCAGCTGAACCTGAATTGGAACGACATCGACGGTGAATACCTGCGCCAGATGATACTCCACAGCGAGCGGTACTGCGGGGGCAATACGCTGGGTGATCGCTGGGCGGTGCGCGTTAATGAGCTGTTCACCCGCCTTGTACGGGAAGAGTGCAAGAATTACCCCGGCCTGAACTTCATCCCCGGCTGGTTCAGCTGGGCAAACACGCTGGAGTTTGGTACCCGTGTGCGTGCCACGCCCAACGGGAGACGCAATGGCGAGGCCATCAACCATGGTGCAAATCCCACCTCAGGGTTTCGCAAGGATGGCGCAGTAACAGCCATGGCCAACTCCATTGCCAGTGTGCAGCCTTTTTATGGCAACTGCGCACCCGTACAGCTGGAGCTTGACCCGGGCATTGCCAACAACGAGGAAGGCATCGACAAGATGGTCAGCATGATCCGCACCATTTTGGAGACAGGCAACACACTGCTGAATATCAACATCATCGACAAGCACAAAATCCTGGAGGCGCATAAGGATCCTTCCAGGTACCCGGATCTGGTGGTGCGCGTAACGGGCTTCACAGCTTATTTCTCCATGCTGAGCCCGGAATTCCGTCAGTTGGTCGTGGATCGCATACTGGCCGTAAACGGCGAAGAGATTACAGCCTGAACATCCCCATGGGAAATGATACAAGGGAGGATCTGCCATGAAAAAGGAAGATATCGTTGAGGTTAAGCTGGACCTTACCCACACCAACCGCGCCAGCGAGCGCATGCTGCCCGGTCAGATACCCGGAGCCACCGTATACCACCATGTGATGATGAGCGGCGATGTGATGCAGTTCATGGCCGACCCGGGCTTCATCCGCATCCTGTTCCTGTGCCAGGGCGAAGTGACCTTTGCCCTTGACGGCAAGGAATGGAACTACGCCGAAAAGGCCGTATTCGTGCCCCTGCCGGAGCAGACCGTAGATGTGATAGTGCAGCAGACTGCCCATATGCTGGAAGTCCGCTGGGAACTGATCGATGCGGACCGGGAGGAACTTTCCCAAAAGAAGGATCAGTTCCCCGTTACCTCGCGCTATGTGGATGCGATGCAGTACCGGGATCCCTTCAAGAGTGAGAAGACCATCAGCCGCGCTATCATCCCCCACCGTGTGCTGCCGCGCTTTGCGATGGGCAGCGTGCAAACCTATGCGGACGATCTGATCGGCCAGCATGAACATCCCCTGTTGGACCAGTTCTTTTTCAGCCTTCCAGAAAACAGGATGACGCTTCTGATTGATGACATCCAATATCCCATGGGGCCTGATACCCTGCTGCACATCCCGCTGGGATCCAACCACGGTGTAAGTGTGACCGGCGACGAGGTCGCGCACTATATCTGGATCGATTTCATTCCCGATCCTGAAAAGGGCAACGCCTACCTGGATGAAGTGCACAAACCTACCGGCACCTCCCGCAGCTTTTGAGGCAGCATATGGCATGTTTTGAGAAGCCGGTAAAACTGGACAACCCCCGTGCCTGGCGAACCTATTTGGGCGGGTCTTTGCTCAGCGCTTTGCATGACGAAGCAGGAGAGGACGGGCATTTCCCCGAGGAATGGATCATGTCGGTGGTGGCGGCACGCAACGCCGGCCGTGAGGAAATCGTGGGAGAAGGCTTGTCCCATCTGGTGGAGACCGGAGAAACCCTGAAAGAGTGGATCCAAGCGGATGCGGAAGCCATACTGGGTGGAGAACATGTCAAACAGCACGGCTCGCAGCCAGGCGTTCTGGTCAAGCTGATTGATTCCGCCGAACGGCTTACCATTCAGGTACATCCGGATCGTCAAACGGCACGAACGCTGTTTGGCAGCCCGTATGGCAAGACCGAATGCTGGCATATCCTGGGCGGACGCGATATGAATGGAGAAGCACCCTGTGTCTATCTGGGCTTTGTTCCAGGCATCACCCGGGAGAAATGGCGTATGCTGTTTGAAGCGCAGGATATCCCGGGGATGCTGGCCTGTCTTCACCGCTTTGAGGTGAAACCCGGGGATACGGTGCTCATCGAAGGCGGCGTACCGCATGCCATTGGTGCAGGCTGTTTCCTGGCTGAAATCCAGGAGCCGACGGATTACACCATTCGCGTGGAGCGAACGACCCCCTCCGGCTTTCCGGTGGCTGATTTTATGTGTCATCAGGGGCTTGGCTTTGAGCGGATGTTCGATTGCTTTCATTATGAAGGGTTAAGCCGGGATCAGGTGCAGCAACGCTGGTTCCTCACTCCCATGCTGAAACAGGAGCAAGCCGGCGGTCAAGTGCATACCCTGGTTGGATATGAACATACGCCCATGTTTGCCATGCGCAGCATCCAGGTGCAGGATGCGCTGGAACTTTCCTGCCCGCCGCAGTTCAGTGCATTGTATGTGCTGTCTGGTGAAGGACAACTGGTCTGTGCAGGGTCTGACCAGCCCATCCGCAAGGCGGAGCAGTACTTTCTGCCCGCCGGTGTGAAACATGTGCACCTGACCGCCGCCCCCGGCAAGCAGATGCGTATTCTGCAATGCTTTGGCCCCGAGTGCCCGGGTGTGGTTCTGTAGACGAATTTCCCCCAACCCGTTTATTACGGCCTGTGAAGCGCGTCTTCCAGGCCGTTCTTTTGGTACTGCTTTGGGCTTACGCCCACTTTGCTCTTAAATGCCCGGCTGAAATGGGAAAGGTTGTTGTACCCAACACGACCGCAAACCTCCTCCACGGGAGTGCCATGCAAAAGCAGCTCCCGCGCCTTCATCAGCCGGCAGTTGATGAGATATTGCAGCGGTGACATGCCCGTAATCTCCCGAAAGAGCGTACACATGGAATATTTGTTGATATAAAACTGACGTGCGAGCTGATCCAGGCTCGTATCCTCCCAATAATTCCTGTGCATATAATTGATGATGGCATAGACGGTGCGGTAGCCGCTCTGTGTGTTGTGGTTGGCGATGCCGTGGTACGCCCGGTATAGACGGTTCACCCGAAGCAAGTATTCCGCGAAGTACAGCTTGATTTGCAGATCGTCTCCGTATCCGGCGTCCTGCTCAGAGTTGCTCAGGGCGATGATTCTGTCTAAAGAGGCTGTCAGCTCAGTAGCAGTTGATGCGTCCAGCGCCAGAATGTTTGCATCAGGGAACGGGCGGAGCATAAAGCATTCCAGCAGATCTGTGTCCTCCGTAGAAAGTCCATTGATGTATTCCGGTTTGAAGTAGAGAACATAGCGATCGTTTTCTGTGTTTGGGCTCATCAGGCTCAGCAGATGCAGATCCATGTTGTTGAACAGCAGCAGCGAATAGTGGGGAAGGATGTAGGTTTTGCTGCCTGTCTCCAGCTTCAAACCGGGGCTGAGCGTGAGCAGCACCTCAAACTCATTGTGAAGATGAAACTTGGACTTTTCGTTATTGTAGGTGCGTTTGTGCCGCACGGAATAATCCCCTGACAGGGTTTCACGGTAGGTTTGATAGGCGCTTATCCCGGGCATGCCATCATCTCCACCACTTGCTTTGTCGCTTGCTGGCAGACGATTTTACAGCTTTGAAGAGGAATCAGGATCCAGGTACAGGCGGGCGGAGGGGTGCCTGCGCAGAATGGAAGCGGGGCAGCTTTCGCTCACAGGGCCGGTAAGCATCGCCCGTACGGCATCAGCCTTGGGCAGCGCCGGAACAGCACAGAAGATCTCACCAGCGGACAGCAGTGCCGGGATTGTAACAGTCAGCGCGTAATGCGGCACATCCTCCAGCGTTGCAAAGCACTTGTCCCGCACCTGCTGATTGCGGCACACTTCGTCCAGCTCCACCTTTTTGACCAGCAGGGGATCGTTGAAGTCCGCCACATGCGGGTCGTTAAAGGCAAGGTGTCCATTCTCGCCCACACCAAGGAAACAGACATCCAGCGGATGATCTCTTAACAGAGCGGCATAACGGGGGGCATCGTCCTCAGTGTTGCCCATCAAATAGACCTGCCCAAAGGACAGCTTCCCAAACAGATACTCATTCAGGAAGCTGGAAAACTGTTGTGGAGCATCCAGGGGCAGACCGATGTAGTTGTCCATGTGGAAGGCCGTCACCTTCGTCCAGTCCACATCCGAGGCTACCAGCCCGCTGAGCACCTCGCTTTGGGAATAGGCGGCGGCGAACATGGCAACGGCATGTCCCTTTTGCGCGATGATATTACGAAGCACTTCTGCCGCTTCCTGCGCGGCGACGGCACCCATCTGCTGCCGGTTTTCCAATGATGTAACCTGGAGTTTGTCAACGGGATATCTTTTCATTTGCCTTCCCTCACACCTGATTTTTTCCAATGGAGTGTTTTCCGGCCAGGCTTTGTCCTGCATGGCATCCGGCCGGCAAGGGGGACGCCCATACAATACAATGCCATGGGACAATGGATAGGGTTGTCCCTTAACACCATGCCTTGCCTGGAAGCCGCCAGTAGAATAAATTATAGCATGAGAGCATTTGAAATAAAAGTCCGTCTCCGACTTTGCTATCTATCGGTTGCCAGACCGCTTCCTGTATGGCAAAGGAGGTCTCCTATTTCTAAAGGCTGCCGTCCTCACCACCTCCGCCGGTGGTTGATTAGCGCCAAAGCCAACGATACAACAAAGCCTCCGCTTAAAAACGGAGGCATTGCTGTGGGATGGTCTCTTGAAAGCACGCCCATGATGAATCACAAGCATCCGCTCGGGTTGCTCACTTTCCGCCCTCCAACGCGAAGGAAATTAGCTTCCCATAATCCCTGCGGATGGCTATGGTTGCATCCAGCTCGGTGAGGTCATAAACCACAGACCACTGGGTCATGCTGGTGGACTCTTCCGTCTCTTTCTGGCTTACCAGCTCCAGCAGGGACATGGCTTCGCTCTCAGTGAGGACATTGTCTTTAAAGCTCAATGCCGCCTTCATCACCTCATAACGGTTCTGCCCATGGCCAAACCCATTCATTGAGGGACTGAGATAGAAGTTGGATACATAGGTTTCGTTGACTACTTCCATCTCATGAACGCAATACTCAATCACAACCGCTTTGCCGCTTGCATCGGCCAGAAGAAAATGAAAGTTGGCGCTTGGCGAGGCAGCTTGCATGTCGTATGTATCAAGCAACGCGATGGCTTCCTCCACGGTCGCCGCGCGGTCCAGCAGCAGGCGCATGGCCACTGTCGTCATAATCTTGGGATTGTCCCTGTCCTGTCGTGTGGGTTCGCCATCCAGCTGAAGCACGCTCACGGTAAGTCCTTTTTCATTCATGCCGTCCATGATCAGATAGGGAAAGCTGACCGCCATTGAAAGGTCGGTCTCGCCGTCGCTCAGACTACCCAGGCCATAGCCTACCCAGCCCGTGTCCACCAAACCGATGGATTTATAGCCATCCTTGGGAGCAGTCCGGATCAGCACGGCGGTCATATCCATCTTGTAATCAAAATTGCGCCCGCAGAGCACGCGGCCATCCTCGGCGGTGACAACAAATGCGCTGCATCCTGCCTGTGGGGCAAGTTCGGTCTGCGTCTGTCCGGAAAGCAGGTTTTCCTGAATAAAAGCGATCATGGACGGAACATCGGCAATATTCTTCTGCAAAACCTCGTCGAGTTTGTAGTCTGCAGTGTAGTCCATCGTATAGAACCGTCCATCGTCCATGTCTTTCAGCGATGCGATGGAAGCCGCTTGTTCATCGGTTGTAAGTAACTGGGCAGGATTGGTGGCACTCTCCGCTAACATGGTAAAACACGGCATCAGCGCAAGCAGTGCGGTCAATATCAAACAGGAACATGCCTTGATCATCGACGATACCTCCATGTCTTCATTTGTTCACCAGAATCGTTCATACAGGACAGACAACGGGCAGAGGGCGGAAATACATGGCCGGCACACATATACAGACGAAGCGGAAAAAAGTCACCTCCCAGGCATTGCATATGCCGACCGCTCAAACTTCGCGGCATATGGCAATTTATCCACAAAAACGTTCTTGCTATATTATAAAAAAGATAGTTAAAAAGCGCAAGAAAAACTTACTGCAAAGCCCCTTCAAGCTTTATGCCTGAAGGGGCTCTCATTATCTGCAAGGGTGATCCATCTAAACCAATCTGCGGGTCTCCAGGTAATACCGCTTTTCGTTGGCTTCCCCCATGGAGAAAGTCTTGCGGGGCAGGACCCCTTCCTTCCGCACTGTGGCAAAGAGGCTGTCCTTGTGAGGTTTGGGCAGGAGGAAGCCCATGGCTCCCTCCTGCCGTGCAAGGGCACGAAGGGTGTCGTCCCCATGAATGTAGTCCAGTTTGACTCCCGGGTGGTCCGGCAGCCAATTGTCCAGGAAAGCCTGGAGGGTGCCTACCGCCAGCATTTGGGGCGAGTGGTCCACGCGCACAAGCTTTTCCATCTCCCCATAAACGCAGAGAATCTCCTGGCTTCCCTTTCCTCCCTCCAGGCTCATGCCCCGGGACTCTGCGTAGGAACGCCAATCTTCCAGGAGAGCTTCCGGCGCATATCCAGTAACCAACCGGTGGATGGGCTTGAAGACCAGGGCCTCCTCATGGATGTTCTCCAACTCTACCAAAGCAAAGCGGGCTGGATGGCATTCCTGCTTTTCAGCGGAAAGGCCTGGCTTAAGCTCCTCCCAATAGGCCTTGGCGGCTGCCAGGCTGTGATTTCCATCCCCAACCGCATAGAGCAGGGGCTTGTCCCCTTGAAGCCCGGCCTTCAGTTGACCCAGAGCCGTATAGACTCCCTGGATGTCCTGCGGATTCGCCACCGCATATCCCGCCACGCGGCCGCCGCCCATCATCAGGGGGAAGTCATACAGGCAGGGAAGTTGACGGCATTTTTCATACAGCGGTTCCACTACGGATCTTTCCGGGTCGTCCAGGAGCATCAGCACATGGCTCATCTCCAGGGCTGCCCCCCGGCGCACCGCCAGCCGGGGAGGAATCCTTTCCAGGATGGTGCCCTCTGTGGCCCGGATCAGGGAGGCGCTGCCCGGCCGGTAGTCATAGCCCTCCAGATCGATGAGTACCACAAGGCCCACTCTGTTTCCGCTTGGGGTGGTCCGCACCGTCAGGATCAACCCGCCGCAGGCCTTGCCCTCCAGTACGCCGTCCTCCAGGTACTTCTTCATTTCCTGGTGAATTTTTGGAATCCGCTCTTCGGCTCCCTCCAGATAGCACTCCGGCAGGATCAACTTGAGGGTGCTGGGCTTATCCCCAACGAGTTCCGCCGCTTTCTCCCAATACTCCCTTTGGGAGGTGTACTGGTCGCAGGCCACACAGGCCCAGGTCGCCAGATTTACACCATCCTTGGGTAAAAGCCATTCTCCCGTTCTCACCAGCAATTCCCGTGGATCCATAAGCCATACCCTCATTTCCTGGTTACTATCCCTTACCTGGCGCGCAACGACTGCAGGGTCAGCAGGTGGCTGGTGGCTGTTTCCCCCTGTCTCAGCTTGCGGGCCATCAGCACCAGGGTCTCTCCCCGGGGATCCCCCACGGTGGAGAGCGTGAGCAGCCGGTCAGTGGACTGCACCTCAACGGGGATTTCATACAGGGACAGCGCCTTGGCGGCCGATACATAACTATCCATCTCTTCATCACTGGGGAAAGAGGGATAGCCTGCATAGTTGAAGGATCCTGAAGAGCCCGCCCCGCTGTCTGTAACGATTACTGCAAAGAGCACATATTCCCCTGCTTCATACAGGGTCTCCATCCTCAGGAACGCATGCTGACGGACGAAGTCCACATTTTGGGAGCGGTAGTTCCACAGAGGCTCCAGAAGTTTGCCCGTTACGGTGCCTTGGCCCCGTAACAGCAGGTTTTCCGGCGGATTCTTCAGGCTGCAGGCTTCGTCCACAAAAACTGCGCCGGTTTCGCTGAAGGATCCGTTGGCATTATGGGTTAAGTAATAGGTATTGTTGCGCATCACCACGGTTTCATCCACCAGGCCGTCGATGGTCAGCCTGCCTACAATGTCCGGATTCTCGGCTCTAAGCCCTAAAAACGCCTCCCTGATGTTCCTCAGGGGGTTGTCCGGATACTCCGTGGCCTTGGTGCGCCGGCTTGGCGTTAGGGCCGGATGCTCCGGAGCGTTTTCCACAGCGGATAAACCCTCCGGATTCCCTTGGAAGACAGCGAGCGCGGTATCCATCGGCTGGGGGGTTGCCGTGGGCGCGAAGGTCACCCCATAGGGAAGCAATTCCACCCGGGCTGCATCCCGGGCCAGCTCCACCCCAGCCTGGGCGTAATAGTTTTCCCGGACAGCCTTCATTTCCCTATCATTCTGCAGCATGCTGAGCACCATCCTGCCCACCTGAAGAAGGCAGAAAACCAATAGCAGGAACATAAGGCCCACAGCGGCAGTGCGAAAGAGGCGGGCCTTGCTTGGCTCAGGATTTGGGCTCAGGGCAAAGGCTTTCCGCAGCCTGTCTGAAAGACGAGGAGGCGGAGACTCCTGCTCAGGCACGTGATGTTGCTCTTCATTGGGAGCGTATACCATGTCCTCCGGCAGCCATCCCTCCGGCAGCCATCCCTCTACCGTTCTTTCTTCCTGTTCCCACGGCCTGGAGGGCCAATCCTCCGGTGGCTCCTCCTGCAAAGGTTGAAGAGGAAAATCCTCATCCCAAATGGTTCTGGGGGGTATGGGCAACAGGGCAGCCGCTTCCCATCGATCCTCGGGGATTGCCGGCTGCACAGGGGCAAACATCTCCTGGGGCTCAGCAGCAGGATAGGGCTGATTTTGCAGCTGAGACCAATAGTCCTGTTGATATTGTCGAACATCCTCCGTCTCCTGGGCGACGATGCTTCCGTAGGAGTATCGCTGCCCGGGCTGCATGGGCGGCAAGGAGGAGGGTAGATGAACACTGCGCCTGGAGATATTCCGCAGCCGATCCTCCACGGAAATCGGGGTAAAGACATTGGGTTCTGGCGGCGGCTCTGCCCAAGTCTCAAGCGAAGGGGAGACACGGGCAGGCTGGGAGTTTTCACTGGGGGGCGGTCCGGCGGAAAACAAGGGCTGGGCCGCGGCTTGTCCTTTTCCCATCATCCTATCCGCCTCCTCCCCCATAGAATTCATCAAAAAAATGTTACATATCATTATAGTATCAATTTTATCTAAATATGTCAATTTATGTTGCATTTTCGAAAAAATATCGTAATGCTTTTAGCCTCTTCCACCCGGGGAAGTGGAGCCTTTGCGTAACCCCGGCCTCTATGGTATACTGAGCTTGGATACCCGCCGCAAAGGGAGGCGTACCATGTTTTTTCAAAAAGATTACGTGCTTCGGATGATAGAGATGATGGGCGATCTGATGCGCCGCATCAAGGAGCTCATGGACGATCTGAGCCGCCTGAAGCTTCTGGAGGACGCCTGCCACCGGCATTGCGGCATTTCCCTGGACACTGCCGAGCATCTTACTTCGGGTAGCCTCATTGATCTGCTGCCTCCCATGCCCAGGCTGATGATGAGTGAGATTCTCTTCGTCCGGGCCAACACCTTTTCCCTGGCCATGGAGGAGCGGGAGGAGTTGCTGTATAAAAGCCTGCGCTTGATGGCCTCCCTGTGGAGCGAAGGCCCTCTGTGCGAATTGCGGGCCAGTCGGCTGGTGGAACTGAAGGAGACCCTTCTTGCACGGCTGTCCACTGAGGATCTGATGGACTGCGCCCGCTTTTTCTGTGAAGGAGAGGCCTATGGCCACATGGAGGACGCCCTGTTTCAAGCGGTGGAGGGGATGGACGCTGGCTCTGATCGCCGCAGTGCCCTGATCACCCAAGGGGCGGAAATGCTGCGCAAGGCCTCCGCCGCCACCCCGGAAGCGCTGGCCTTCTCGGGCTGCACCCGTCAGGAACTGCTGGCCTCCGCTCTGGAACTGGAGGCTGCTGGCCAGGGATAAGCCCGGCGGCCTTCCCTTCCAACCAGTACCCCACCAATTGCATTACAAACGAGGAACGACCATGATACTCATATCCGTACAAAACGCCGCTAAAAGCTTTGGCATCCACCAGGTGTTTGCAGACGTGTCCTTCAGCCTCCAAAAAGGAGAAAAAATGGGGCTGGTTGGTGCTAACGGCAGCGGCAAGACCACCCTGATGCGCCTGATCTCAGGCCAGGAACAGCCCGACAGCGGCGCAATCCATTTGAGCAAGGATTTGCGCATCGGTTATCTGGCCCAGTTGGGGGATCTGGACCCGTCCGACACCGTATGGGAATCCGTGCGAAAGGTCTTTGAACCGGTGATCGCTCTGGAGCAGCGGCTCCGGGAAGTGGAAAAGGAAATGGAGATCGCCGGGGAGGATCCCGGGGAGGCCTTGCGCCTGGCGGGGGAATATCAGCGGCTCACCGAGCGGTTCAACCAAATGGAGGGTTACGCCTACGAAGGCGAAATGCTGGGGGTTTTAAGCGGGCTGGGCCTGCCTCCCCTTTTTCATGATCGGAAAGTCAACACACTCTCCGGCGGGGAGCGTACCCGGCTGTCCCTGGCCAAGCTGCTGCTGCAAAAGCCTGATGTGCTGCTGATGGACGAGCCCACCAACCACCTGGATTTGGAAGCCATCGAATGGTTGCAGCAGTATCTGACGGACTACAAGGGGTCTCTGCTGCTCATTAGTCATGACCGCTATTTTCTGGACCATGTCTGCACCACCATGGGAGAACTCCTTGGGGGCAAGCTCATCAAGTTTACCGGCAATTACACCGAATACATGAGAAAGCGCACCGCCGACTTTGAGACCCGCATGAAGGCCTACAACCTCCAGCAAAAGGAGATTGAGCGGGAGCAGGCCATCATCCGGAGATACCGGAGTTTCAACCGGGAAAAAAGCATTCGCGCCGCCGAAAGCCGTCAAAAGCGGCTGGACAAGATAGAGCGGCTGGATAAACCCATGGAGGAGGAGCAGGTGCGATTCTCCTTTGACGTGCACCGCCGCAGCGGGGAGGAAGCCCTGGAGGTCAAAGGCCTGGAAAAGAGCTTTGAGGGAAAAAAAGTCTTTGAGAACCTGAGCTTCTCCCTGCGCACCGGCGATCGGGTAGCCCTGATCGGCCCCAACGGCGTGGGAAAGAGCACCCTCTTTAAAATCCTGATGAACCGCCTCACCCCCGATAAAGGCAGCGTCAAGTACGGCGTAAACATCGACGTGGGCTATTACGACCAGCATCAGCAGGATCTGAACACCCAACATACTGTGCTGGATGAGGTTTGGAATGCTTTTCCCAGCCTGGAGCAAAGCCGGGTACGGGGCGCATTGGGGCTGTTCCTGTTCTCCGGGGACGATGTGTTTGAAAAAATCGGCACCCTCTCCGGCGGAGAGCGGGGTCGGGTGGCCCTGACCAAGCTGATGCTTAAAAAGGATAACCTGTTGCTGCTGGATGAGCCCACCAACCACCTGGACATGGATAGCCGGGAGGTACTGGAGGACGCCCTGGCGGATTTCCCCGGCACGATATTGGCCATCAGCCACGACCGCTATTTCATCAACCGGTTCGCCCACCGGATCATGGTGATGGAAAGCGACGGGATCCGGGAGTATCTGGGGAATTTTGACGATTATCTGGAAAAAAGGGATCGGCCTCAGCCCCCTGCCCCGCAAGCAGGCCCGGAGGTCACCAAAACATCGCTCATGAAGGAGCGCAAACGGGACCGCCAGTTCAGCGCCCGGCTGCGAGAACTCAAAGCCCAGGAGGAAAAGGCTGAGGAAGCCATTATGCAAAGCGAGGAAAGGCTGGCCCAGCTGGAGTCCCTCCTTTCGGATCCGGACACCTATGCAGACCCCGCGCGCCTGAAGGAAATCACACAGGCTTACACCCGGGAAAAAGAGCTGCAAGCCGAGCTATATGACGCCCTGCAAGCAGCGGAGGAAAACCTCCGGGAAGCCGAAGCGCAGGGCTGATCTTCTCAATTCCATTTGTAGGGCTCCGGTATATATATATCCAATTCTGGGCAACCTTTCCATGATTCAAAGCGCCCTGCCATTGAGCAGCGCGATTGAAAATGGAGGGGTTTTTTTAATGCAGACCAAATGGGAGCGGGTATTGCAGTTCTTGGCGGCACTCCTTTGCCTGGCCCTGCTGATCGCCTTTACCCAGGCGGATGCCTCTGTGGTGGCATGGGGCAGCCAGGGAGCAGATGTGCGCAAAGTCCAGCAGAAGTTGCTGGAGTATGGATACTATAACGGTCCTGTCACCGGCTATTTCGGGCAGCAAACCTATGACGCGGTGGTCTATTTCCAGCGCAAGAACGGCCTGAAGGTGGACGGAGTGGTGGGAAAGACCACCGCCAACGCCCTGGGCATCTCTGTGGGCGCATCGGTGGCCGCCTCTTCCTACAACAGCAACGAAACCCAGCTACTGGCCAGGCTCGTCCACGGGGAAGCACGGGGTGAGCCCTATGTGGGAAAGGTGGCCGTAGCGGCCGTGGTGCTCAACCGGGTGAAAAGCCCCCTGTTCCCCAACACAATCGCCGGCGTGATTTACCAAAACAGGGCCTTTGACGCGGTTTTGGACGGGCAGATCAACCTCCAGCCCGACGCGGACAGCATCCGTGCCGCCCGGGACGCCCTGAACGGTTGGGACCCCAGCGGCGGATGCCTATACTACTACAACCCTGCCACAGCCACCAATGCCTGGATTTGGAGCCGGACCGTGATGCTGAGCATTGGCAAGCACAACTTCGCCATCTAAAGGAGTGAAACCCCTTGAAGTTCTTGAAGGACAAGCGCCACGTCATCCTGTATTCCTTCCTGTCCGTGGCCCTGTTGGCGGCGGTTTTTCTGGGCATCAGTTTTGGGTTGCGGGCCAACGCCTCCGCCCAGGCCTTGGAGGATGTTTACACCCAGCGAATCCTGGAAACCCAGGAGCAGCTTCAGGCCATTGCCCTGAAGCTGGACAAGGTCCCCGTATCCAAAGACAGTGAGGTCCTGTGCGAACTGCTCACCGGCATCTCCAAGCAGGCGGACGGGGTGGTCACCAACCTGGCTGCCCTGCCGCTGAGCCATGTGGCCATGTCCAGCACAGTGAAGTTTTGCAACCAGCTTTCAGACTTCACCCTGGGCCTGGCGCTGTCCCTGGCCGGAGGCGCGGAGCTCACCCAGGAGCAATACAAACAGCTCTCCGATATGCAAAGCCAAAGCACCCTGCTGCTGGGTCAGTTCGTCCTGGCCAGGGAGGCCATGCTTCGCAACAGCCTCAAGCTCACCACCACCAATCAGGTGTACTACGAAGAGGCACAGGCTTCGGCCCGGCCTTTGGAGCAGGTTGGCGACAAGGACAACGGCATGGAGTACCCCACGATGATCTACGACGGAGCTTTCTCCGACGCCCGCCATTACGGCTCACCCAAGGCCCTGGGAACAGAAACCATCAACCAGGCCCAAGCCCAGGAACTGGCAATCCAGTATCTGGGTGCGGACCGGGTCAAGGAAGCTGTCTCCAGTGCGGAAACCCAGGGCAACCTGGCCGCCTATGGTGTATCCCTGACTCTTACGGACGGAACCCAGCTGACTGCCGAGGTTACCAAGGTGGGCGGCAAGCTTCTGTGGATCGTGCCCGAACATGCCAGCTTCGAAGCAAAGCTGTCCCTGGAGGAATGCCGGGAGGCGGCCCTCAAGTTCCTGCGGGAGCACGGCTACGGTGCCATGGAAGCCAACCACTACCAGGTGTACGACGGCCTGGCGGTCATCAACTTCGTGGCCCTCCAGGATGGGGTGCTGCTCTACCCTGACCTGGTCAAGCTCCAGCTTCGCATGGATACCGGGGAGGTGGTAGGCCTTGAGGCCAACAACTACCTGATGAACCACACCACCAGGGAGGGCTTGTCTCCTGGCCTGACCATGGACCAGGCCATCACCCACCTCAGTTCCCGGCTGACTCTGGAAACCACCCGGCTGTGTCTGATCCCCTTCCGGGACCGGGAACGCCTTTGTTACGAAGCCGCCGGAACCTTTGAGGACAAGCGGTATTTGGTCTATCTGGACGCCAACACCGGGGAGGAGGTGGAAGTGCTGCTGGTGCTCAGCACCCCGGACGGTGAAATGAGCGCATAGAACAAAGGGGTCTGTTATAAACGGAGGGGTTGCTTTGCCTGGCAGGCGTACCCCTCCGTTTTTAACAGCGTACATGGATTCATGGGCGAAAAGCCTGTTGACAAACACTTTTGTTTGTCACTATAGTGACCATAAAGATGTTATCGCAATCCAGGCAGCCATCACACATTGAGAGGAGGCCCCGCCTGTACCGCTCCACATTCTCCGTGAGAACATCGAAATGATGCGCCGCAGCCCGGTGGTAAAGGTTCTGTACCCGATCATCCCAAGGAGCATCTGGCGCGGGAAGGAAAAGCGGCTTTACGCATGCTGCCTGAACAGCCTGAAATACGCCGCCCGGCACCGGTATGAAAGCGTTGCCCTTCCCCCTGATCGAGATGGACGGCGACGGTTATCCCAACAAGAAGATTCTGCAGGTGACAACCCGGGCCATCGAGCATTTTTTGTCCACCCAGCAGATGGAAGTTTTTCTTTGTGTGGCCGGCGAGGAAATGATTTTTCTCGGGAAAAGCTGCATCGCCAGGTGTCCGATTATCTGGATGCACATTGCGGCGGCTTGGGAAGAAGTTTGGGCTAGCTGAGCCTTCCCTCCATCCACCCGACCAAGTCCCCCCAGACCCGTTCCTTCTCCTTCTCGTTGAACATCTCGTGTCGGCTTCCCTCATACAGCTTCACCGTCACATCGCTGATCCCCACGCTGCGCAACTCCTGGGCCACCTTCTTCACGCCTTTGCCATAGGCCCCCACCGGGTCGTCCTCCCCGGAAAGCAGCAGCACGGGTATGTCCCTTGCCATGGTGGAAAGCTTGCCTGGATACAGGCGGGAAATCCCCTCAAACATATCCCGGTATCCCCGGGCAGTGAAGGGGGAACCGCACAGCGGGTCCGCAATATAGGCATCCACAAGGTCGGCGTCACTGGTGAGCCAATCAAAAGCGGTGCGGGCCTTCTCATAGGTCTTGTTATACCCGGCGGTGCTTATGGAGGCAAGCAACCCGCTGGGTTTTTCTCCGGCCCCCAGGGCGCATTGCAGGCTGGCAATCAGCATGCCCACCGCCACGAGAGGCGGGTCAAAATGCCCGGTACCGGAGAGAATCAACCCGCTGAGGCCTTTCTCGTATTTCAGCGCGTAGCCCCGCGCCACAAAGCTGCCCATGCTGTGCCCCAGCAGAAAGTAAGGAGTCCCCGGATAGGAAGCCTGGGTATTTTGCCTCAGCGCATGGGTGTCCTCAATCAATGCGTCCCAGCCATGCTGCCTGGCAAAATGCCCCAGTGTTTTGGCCTCCTGGCCATGACCCAGATGATTGTGCCCCACTACGGCAAAGCCTGCCTTGTTCATGGCCTTTGCTGTGGCGTCATAGCGATCGATGTGTTCCGCCATGCCGTGCAGCAGTTGGAGCACAGCCCTGGGCTTTCCCTCCGGCAGCCAAAGCCGCTTTCCAACCGTCTCTCCCGTCACCGAAAGAAAGGTTTCCCTCACGCACTCACCCATACCGGTTCCTCCTTTGTATATCAATGTGCTTGAATCATTTCGCTGTAGCCCAATTATACCACAAACAGCAGGCTGTTGACGCACCCTGTATAAATGCTGCACTTTTCCCCATCCACCCTTGAATCCGGTTCGTGCCCCCCGTATACTTTGCATAGGCGTCATAAACGGCGCGATTTCAGCCATGGAGGCAATGCATGAACGTTACCGGTAAGATCCTGGCCGCGCACCTTCTTTCGGGAGAGCTGAAAGCGGGCAGCGAAATCGCCATCAGAATTGACCAGACCCTCACCCAGGACTCCACGGGCACCATGGCTTATTTGCAATTTGAAGCCATGGGCATTCCCCGCGTCAAAACGGAAAAAAGCATGGCCTATATCGACCACAACACCCTGCAGACCGGCTTTGAAAACGCCGACGATCATCAGTACATCGCTACCGTGACCAAAAAGCACGGCATCTATCTGAGCAAGCCCGGCAACGGCATCTGCCACCAGGTGCAACTGGAACGGGTGGGCATCCCAGGCAAGACGCTGCTGGGCAGCGACAGCCATACCCCCACCGGGGGCGGGCTGGGCATGCTGGCCATCGGCGCAGGCGGCCTGGATGTGGCTGTGGCCATGGGTGGCGGGGCCTATTACCTCACCTGCCCCCAGGTGGTAAACGTCTATCTTACCGGCAGGCTGAAACGGGCCGTGGCCGCCAAGGATGTGATTCTGGAGCTGCTGCGCCGCCTGTCCGTGAAGGGCGGGGTGGGCAAGGTGATGGAATACACCGGCCCAGGTGTGGCATCCCTGTCCATTCCCGAGCGGGCCACCATCACCAACATGGGCGCGGAGCTGGGAGCCACCACCTCTATATTCCCCAGCGACGACATCACCCGCGCCTTTCTGGCAGCCCAGGGCCGGGAGGACGACTTCGTGCCTCTGACCGCCGACCCGGACGCACGCTATGATGGAACCGTGGAAATTGACTTGAGTGCCCTGGAGCCCATGGTGGCGCTCCCCCATATGCCAGACAACGTAAAAACCGTAGCCCAGGCAGGCCCGGTTAAAGTGGACCAGGTTTGTATCGGCAGCTGTACCAATTCCAGCTATCTGGATATGATGCGGGTAGCCGCCATTCTTAAGGGGAAAACCGTCCATCCGGATGTATCCCTGGTGATTGCCCCGGGGAGCAGGCAGGTGCTGGCCATGCTCAGTGCCAATGGCGCTCTCCATGATATGATCCAGGCAGGAGCCCGCATCCTTGAATGCGCCTGCGGCCCCTGCATCGGCATGGGCCAAAGCCCCCGCACCGGCGCGGTCAGCGTGCGCACCAACAACCGTAACTTTTATGGCCGCAGCGGCACCAAAAGCGCCGGGGTCTACCTGGTCAGCTGTGAAACCGCCGCTGCCACAGCCCTATGCGGAGTACTCACCGATCCCAGGAGCCTGGACACCAACCTGACCGTTGACATGCCCTCCCATTTTCTGCTCAACGACAACCTCATCATTCCCCCCGCAACCGAAGCCGAAGCCCCCGGCATTACGGTGGTGCGCGGCCCCAACATCAAGCCCTTTCCCCAGGCCCAAGCCCTGCCGGAAAGCCTGTCCGGCACTCTGCTCCTTAAAATGGAAGACAACATCACCACGGATCATATCATGCCCAGCGACAGTTCCCTCCTGCCCTTTCGCAGCAACGTTCCCAAATTGGCCGAACATTGCCTCACCCCGGTGGACCCCACCTTTCCCAGCCGGGCCATGGCCGCAGGGGGCGGCTTCCTGCTGGCAGGAAACAACTACGGCCAGGGCTCCAGCCGGGAACACGCGGCCCTTGCCCCCCTTTATCTGAAGATCCGCGGCGTTCTGGCCAAGAGCTTTGCCCGCATTCATGCCGCCAACCTCATCAACAACGGCATTTTGCCCCTTACCTTCCAAAACGAAGCGGACTATGACCGCTTCCGCCAGGATGACGAGATCGCCCTGGACAATATCCGCGCTCTTGTGGAAAGCGGCCAATCGGAAATTCCCGTCACCAACGTAACCCAGGGCTTCACCGCCATCGCCCTGCTTTCCCTCACCCACCGCCAGCGCAATATGATCCTCGCGGGGGGGCTCATCAACATGATCGGGGCACAGTAGGGTCAGCCGCGGGCGAAGGAAACAAGACCACCGGTCATCCTCCCACATGCTTGCGCATGTGCGACAACGCGTTCTTTTCCAGCCTGCTGACCTGCGCCTGGGAGATGCCGATTTCGCCGGCTACCTCCATCTGCGTGCGTCCTTCAAAAAAGCGCAGCTTCAGGATGTGCTTTTCCCGCTCATTCAGTCGGCCCATCGCTTCCTTGACGCCAATCTCATCCAGCCAGCCATCGTCCAGCTTTTTGTTGTCCGTAACCTGGTCCATGATGTACAGCGCGTCGCCTCCATCATTATACACCGGCTCAAAGAGACTGACCGGGTCCTGAATGGCTTCCAGGGCAAACACCACATCCTCCCGGGGCAGGCCCAACTCCTGAGCCAGCTCGGTCACATTGGGCTCCCGCCCCAGTCTCTCCGCCATCCGGTCCCGGGCCTTGAGAGCTTTGTAAGCGATGTCCCGGAGGCTCCGGCTCACGCGAATGGCATTATTGTCCCGCAGATACCGGCGTATTTCCCCGATGATCATGGGTACGGCATAGGTGGAGAAGCGCACGTTCTGGGATACGTCAAAGTTGTCCAGGGCCTTGATGAGCCCGATGCATCCCACTTGAAACAGGTCGTCCACGTTTTCCCCCCTGTTGCCAAAGCGCTGAATAACACTTAGCACCAGCCTGAGATTGCCTCTGATAAACTCCTCCCGGGATCGCATATCGCCCCCGTGTACCAGGGGAAACAGCTCCCGCATCCGCTCGTTGGTGAGCACCGGCAGGGTTGAAGTATCCACCCCGCAAATTTCCACCTTATTGGTCGCCATATCATCCCTCCGCTTTTGCAAAGCTTGTACAATAGGGAGTATGGCGCGGCCGGTCTGGGATTATTCCATCCGTGGGATTGGGACAAAAGTAGTGGAATCACGACAAAAGGACGCCCCAAACGGCGTCCCTTTGTGTCGAATGGCAATTTTTACCTCAGCCGGTCCACCAGCGGGCATAGCTCCTCCAGGCTGGACAGGCGGTAGGTGACCAGCTCCTGCATGCTGTCATTATAGGGGATCAGGTCCGGGATCATCACCGAAGGAATACCCGCTGCCTTCAGCCCCGTAAGGCCTGTGGTGCTGTCTTCCACACCCAGACAGCGCTGGGGGCTGACGCCCAGCCTCCGGGCAGCCAGCAGGAAGATGTCGGGAGCGGGCTTGCCTTGGGTGACGTCCGTACCGCAGACCACCGCCGCAAAGGCCCCGCGCAGTTCCGGAATATGCTCCAGGTAGACCTCCACCACATATCGGGGAGTACTGGTGGCAAGAGCAAGGGGAATGCTGCGTTCCTGTAAGCCCGTCAGGCATTCTCCCAAACCTGGCTTTTTGGGAAGTCTGTCCTCCCTGGCCAGAGCCATCAGTTCCTCCCGAAAAGCATCCCATACGGCCTCATAGGGATACGCAGGGCCTAGATATCCCTGGAGGATTTCTTTGCTCCTCAGGTTGGGCGTGCCCAGGGTCTGCCGGTACATCTCTGGGGTGAGCGTATAGCCAAACCGGGCTGCCAGGCGAATTGACAGATCCATGCCATAGGTCTCCGTATCCAGCAGCACCCCGTCCATATCAAAGATGATTCCGTCAACCATGGCCTTCTCCTTTGGCAGCGTCCGGTGCGGGAGCATCAAAGAGACGCATGAAATTCTTTTGCTCCTTGCGGAGAAAATAACCGCAGGCTTCATAAAACCTGTGGGCCCCCTGGCGGTCCGTGCCCGACACCAGCCGCACCCCGGCGCTGCCGCATTCCCGGGCCCAGTCCTCCACCGCACATACCAATGCCCGGCCAACCCCCTGCCGCTGCACCGTATAATCCACGGCAATGGCAAGGATGTTTTTCAGGGATTCGCAATAGATGCAGTCATAGTCGGCGGCATGAACAAAACCAGCCGCCCGGCCGTCTGTCTCCGCGATCCACACACGGTTTTCAGGCTTTTGCAGGATGTCTTCCAAGCGCCGCCGGGTCATCTCCAGGGTACAGTGATATCCCAACTCCTGCGACTGCAACCTGCAGATGGCAGGGACATCCGTAAGGGACGCAGGGCGAACGGTTATGCTCATGGTTTCTCCTTCCCCTCTTCCAGTCCGGCCAACAGCCCATCCACAGCCGCGCTGATAATTCCTCCCGCATAGCCCGCTCCCTCGCCAATGGGATACAGCCCGGTCACGGGGCTTTCCCGGCGCGGATTCCGCACAATGCGCACCGGGGCGGAGGACCGGGTTTCCGGCGCGGTCAGCAGGGCATCCGGGTGGTCATAGCCAAGCAGGCGCCGGCCCAGCCGCGGCAGGGCATAGCGCAGGTTCTCCGTGACGAAAGCAGGGAACAGCGGGGCCACCTCCCCCAGAGATACCCCGGGGCAGTAGCTGGGGATCACATCCCCCAGGGCTGTTGTGGGCCGGTTTCGCAGAAAATCTTCCACCCGCTGGCAGGGGGCCGCAAAGCCTGAGGCAGCATAGGCCCTCTCCTCAATGCGGCGTTGAAACTCCACACCCGCCAGGGGATGGTCGTCGCCAAAATCCGAGGGGCGTATGCCCACCAGCAAGGCTGCGTTGGCGTTGGCTCCATCCCGGGCATGATAACTCATGCCGTTCACATTCATCCGCGCCGGCTCGCTGGCCGCCCCAATCACCTGGCCTCCGGGGCACATGCAAAAGGTATACACACCCCGCTGATCCGGAGTGGAGACGTTCAGTTTATACTCTGCAGGGGGAAGGGCCGGATGTCCGGCAGCCTTCCCATACTGAGCCCGGTTGATGGCATTCTGCAAATGCTCAATTCTGAGGCCTACGGCAAAAGGTTTGGGCGCCATGGGCACCCCCAGGGTATGAAGCCAGGCATAGGTGTCCCGCGCACTGTGGCCGACAGCCAGAAAAACCCGGGAAACGGAGATCCTGTCGGTTGCGCGGGCATGGCCCGGATTATTTAGCCCATTGCCGGCGTTCACATGGCTGATGATTCCTTCCGCAACCCGCCCGTCCCTGAGACGCAGCCCATCCAGCCGGCAGCCAAAGCGAATCTCAGCGCCCATGGCAAGCAGTTTGGCTCTCAGGTTCACCAGCACCTGACGCAGCTTGTCTGTGCCAATGTGGGGATGAGCTGAGGTGAGGATTTCCTCCGGTGCGCCGCAGTCCACCAGGATCCTGAGCACCATGGGAATATGGGGATGGTTCAGCCCGCAGGTAAGCTTGCCGTCGGAAAAGGCTCCCGCGCCCCCTTCCCCAAAGAGTACATTGCTTTCCGGGTCCAGCAATCCCTGGGCTTGAAATGCCTCCACATCAAGGCAGCGCCGCTCCACCGGCCAGCCCCGCTCAATCAGGATCGGCCTGGCACCCCGAAGGGCAAGGGCATAGGCGCAAAACAGCCCTGCCGGGCCCGCGCCTACCACCAGTGGCCTGTTTTCATCCTCCGTCCAGGGAGTGCTTTGTATCAACGCAGAAGGAGGGGTGGCCTTGTCGGGCTCCAGCCAGACCACCTCATTGGGTTTTTCCCTGGCAGCGATGGCCTTCTCGATCTTTTCACCGCCTGTCAGGGCAATGTCCGCAGTGAGGGCAAAGTGTACGTTCCCCTTGTCCCGGGCGTCCACGCTGCGCTTGACCAAAGTTGCGGATTTCAGTTGTTCTTGGGGAAGGCGAAGCCGTTTGGCGCACAGGGTCCTCAGCAGCGCGCTGTCCAGACGCGGTGCCTCATCCAGGGAAAGGGAAAGCTGATGAATTCGCAGCATAGGTTTCCTCCCCTCCCCCATAATCCAGATGATTGTACCACATGGCCGATTCTTCGGCAACGGGACCAGGGGATAGGGAAACAACATCTGTCCGCTTGCAGTTGAATAAACCGATGAGTAATAGTATAAATAGATGTATACAGGTGATTTTAGGGACGTGACCCCCAGATGGGTGCATGGATCATCTGCTTTTCATCATAACGACGTAGAATGTGGTCAGGCACATTCTTCCTGCGGATGCGTATGCCAGAGCAGGTTCCATGCCACAAACGATCGAGTTCTGCTGCGGGCAGAGGGCAAAGGATAACGGTGGTCGAAATGAAAAAGAAAAAGAAAAGAGGCAGGTCCCTGGGGGAACGATATCCCGCTTCAGAACCTTGTCGTTGTGATATCTGCAAATCCTATTGCCTGCGTCCCGGCTGGTGGACAGTGCAAGAAGCGTTCCGGGCCATGGACGCGGGTTACGGAAACCGGATGATGCTGGAAATCGCTCCTGACATGACCTTTGGCGTACTTTCCCCTGCCTTTGGAGGTTGCGAGGGAAAGCTCGCCTTGCAGGAATATGCGCGCAACGGGTGCGGTTTTCTCAAAAACGGTCTATGCGAACTCCATGGAACCGGCCATGAGCCATTGGAATGCCTCTACTGCCATCATCTCCGAAAAGGTCTGGGTCAGCAATGCCATGCAGATCTGGAAAAGGACTGGCAAACAGCAGCAGGGCGGGCTTTGGTCAAGCGCTGGCTTGAGCAGGTGCTCAGGAAGGGAAATGGTGAACCGGGCCGGCCAAAGCATGGAGCATCGCTTAGCCCAGCAGCCGGTCCGCCTCCGCCATATTCTCCATAATCTCCACCCCAAAGGGACAGCGCTCCTCGCAGCTGCCGCACCGGATGCACTCGTCCCCCTGATGGGCAAGGGCCTGATAGTGGGATTTCACCGAGGGAGGAATGTGGCCGGGATCCAGGCGGGCAATGTCCAGATACTTGTTGACGGCAGCAATATCGATCTCGCTGGGACAGGGCTGGCAATGGTTGCAGTAGACGCAGCTCCCGCGAAATTCCTTGCTGGCGGTGTTGAGGATGTCTGCATAATCCCGCTGAGCCTCGTCCAGGCTCAAATAACTCAAGGCGTCCTGCATCTGCTGGGCGGTCTGGCAGCCCAGAAGGGTGCTGGCCACTGCCGGGCGGCTTAAGGCATAGTGGATGCATTGGGCGGCGGTCATGGGCTTTCCAAAGGGCGTATGCTGGGCGGAGAGCAGCTTTCCGGCGCCCAGGGTTTTCATCACGGTGATGCCCACGCCTTTCTGCTCGCAGAGCCGGTACAGCTCGGCCCGTTTGGGGTCGATGCCGTGGAACAGCCCCGGATTGATGCCCTCCTCCAGGCTGTCCAGCACATGTTTTTCTGCCGGGTACAGGTCAAAAGCCATATTGATGCTAAAGAGCATCACGTCCACCAATCCGGTGTTCACCACACGGGCGGCTGTCACCGGATTGTGAGCCGAGAAGCCGATGTGCCCGATGTCGCCCTTTTCCTTGAGACCACGCACATAGTCGATGAAGCCTGTCTCAAAGACTCCCTTGTAGCCTTCCTCGCTGTCGATGAAAAACATCATGCCAAAGTCGATATACCCGTCATAAATCCGCAGCATATCCTCAAAATACTTCCGGACAGTGGGCAGATCCCGGCTGATGTCATACTGCTGACCCACGTTGGTGGAGCCGATATGGCCCTGGATCATCACGTCCCTCAGGCGCGAGCCCAAAGCCTTGCGGATGTTCTTGCGAACCTCCTCTCCGGGCATAAACACATCCAGAATGTTGACACCTCCGGCGATGGCCGCGTCGATTGTCTCCCGAATCTGCTCATATGGCTTTCCATCCAAATGCTCACAACCCAGGCCGATGATGCTTGCCTTTTTGCCGGTGCGCCCCAAATCGCGGTACTCCATAACGCTTCTCCTTTGTGAAGTTGATAACGCATTTCCCACATTGTACCCCAAGCAGGTGGGAAAAGCAACTTTCTGGTGCCCAGGCTGCCTCCCGCCCTTGCCAAATGCCCCGTTTCCCTTTATAATGATGCGATACAAACGGGTACAAGCCCGTTTGGGGGAAAGGCAGGGGCATTCATGGAGAAAAGTCCGGTTAAATCCAATTTCATATGGGACATCATCCGGGAGGATCTCGCCAGCGGTCGCACCCAGCGGGTGCACACGCGTTTCCCGCCCGAGCCCAACGGCTATCTGCACATCGGCCATTGCAAGGCCTTTATCGCGGATTTCTCCGCTGCCGAGGATTTTGGCGGCTTGGCCAATCTGCGCTTTGACGATACCAACCCCGCCAAGGAGGAGACCGAGTACGTCGAGGGCATCATGGAGGATATCCGCTGGCTTGGCTATGATTGGAACGGCGGCCTGTTCTTCGCCAGCGACTATTACCTCAAGTGCTACGAAATTGCCGAGGATTGGATCAAACGGGACCTGGCCTATGTGTGCGAGCTCTCCCCGGACCAGGTGCGGGAATACCGCGGCACCCTAACCCAGCCCGGCAAAAATAGTCCCTACCGGGACCGCCCGGCTGCAGAAAGCCTCGATTTGTTCCGGCGGATGCGGGCCGGCGAGTTTCCAGAGGGCTCTATGATTCTGCGCATGAAGATCGATATGGCCAGCCCCAACATGAACATGCGGGACCCGGCCATGTACCGGATCCTCTATAAGGAGCACCACCGCACCGGCAAGGAATGGTGCATTTACCCCATGTACGACTTTTCCCATCCCATCGGAGATGCCCTGGAGGGAATTACCCACAGTCTTTGCTCTCTGGAGTATGAGGACCACCGCCCCCTGTATGACTGGGTGGTGGAAAAGGCGGCCAACATGCTGCCCAGCAGGCCCCGTCAGATTGAGTTTTCCCGCCTGAACCTGACCCGTACCGTCATGTCCAAGCGCTATCTGCGCATGCTGGTGGAGACCGGGGCAGTGCGCGGCTGGGATGACCCCCGGATGCCCACCCTGTGCGCCATGCGTCGCCGGGGCTTCACCCCCGCCTCCATCCGCAATTTCATCGATCAGGTGGGGATGTCTAAAACCGACAGCACCGTAGACTATGCCTTCCTGGAATACTGCGTTCGGGAGGACCTGGGCAGTCTTGTGCCAAGGGCCATGGCCGTGGTGAATCCCCTGAAGGTCATTTTAACCAACTGGCCCCAGGACAGACGGGAAGACCTGACTCTGGAGAATCACCCCGACCATCCGGAGATGGGGTCCCACACCGTCACTCTGACCCGGGAGATTTACATCGAGAAGGAGGACTTCATGGAAGTCCCCCCCAAGAAATACTTCCGTATGTTCCCTGGCGGCGAAGTGCGCCTGAAGGGTGCGTACATCGTTCGTTGCGACGGCTGCGAAAAGGATGCAGACGGCAACATTACCGCCGTGCTCTGCACCGTGGATCTGGACACCAGGAACGGCACCGAAGGCGCCAACCGAAAGGTCAAGGGTACCCTTCACTGGGTCAGCGCCAGCGAAGGTCTTCCCTTTGAAGCCCGTCTCTACGAACCCCTGCTTCGGGAGGAAGGTTCTGCAGACGACGTGCCTGCCGACAGCGCAGCTGACGAGGAGGAAACCACCTCCATGAGCAGCGCCGCAGACAACAAAAACTTCCTCAGCCGTCTCAACCCCAACAGCCTCACTGTCTGTCAGGGCTATATGGAGCCCTTCCTGGCTTCCGCCAAGGTTGGAGATACCTTCCAGTTCCTGCGGATGGGGTATTTCTGCAAAGACCAGGACAGCACCGATGTTCTTCCTGTCTTCAACCGGGTGGTAGGCCTCAAAGATACCTTTAAGAAACAGGTAAGCCTGTAAGGGTGATCCCCTGGTGGTTGCCCTGGAAGGAGGTTCTTTCCCATGATTCGTACCCGATTTGCCCCCAGCCCCACGGGATATCTGCATCTGGGCGGTCTGCGCACTGCCCTGTATACCTACCTTTTCGCCAAGCAGCAAAACGGCGTCTTTCTCCTGCGGGTGGAGGATACCGACCAGGAGCGGGAGGTTCCCGGCGCGGTTGAACTGATCTACCAGAGCCTGCGCCAGGCAGGGCTCCTGTATGACGAAGGTCCCGACGTGGGCGGACCTTATGGCCCTTACATCCAAAGCCAACGCAAGGCCACCTACATGCCCTATGCCATGCAGCTGGTGGAAAGCGGAGCGGCCTATCCCTGTTTCTGCACCAAGGAGGAACTGGCTGAACGCCGGGCAAAGGCCGAGTCCGAGACCCCCGGCCAATGGAAGTACGACAAGCATTGTCTCCATCTGCCCAGGGAGGAGGCCCTGGCCCGGATGAAAGCCGGAGAACCCTTTGTGATCCGGCAGAATGTGCCTACCACAGGCAGCGCAGGCTTTGACGACCTGCTCTACGGCCATGTGGAGGCCCCCTGCGACACCCTGGACGATAACGTGCTCATCAAGGCTGACGGCCTGCCCACCTACAACTTTGCCAATGTGATTGACGACCATCTTATGGAGATCACTCACGTGATGCGGGGCACGGAGTACTTAAGTTCCACCCCCAAGTACAACCTGCTCTATGAGGCCCTTGGCTGGAAGCCCCCGGTGTATATCCACCTGCCCCCGGTGATGAAGGACGCCAGCCGCAAGCTCTCCAAACGCTATGGCGACCCCAGTTTTGAGGATCTGCTTGCCCAGGGGTACGTACGGGAGGCCATCATCAACTTTATCGCGCTGCTGGGATGGAGCCCCGGAGACGAGCGGGAATTCTTCACGCTGGAAGAACTGGTGCAGGCCTTTGACGTGAAGGGGCTTAGCAAGGCTCCGGCCATCTTCAATACGGAAAAACTGGTCTGGTTCAACCATGAGTATATCAGCCGCATGGATTTTGAGGATTATCTGGCCATGGCCACGCCCTGGTTTGACAAAGTCCTGGCAGGCAAAGGCACAGACTATCGCCGCCTAGCCGAGCTGATGCACACCCGCACCGAGGTCTTTGACCGGGTGCCGGACCAGGTGCGTTTTCTTGCGGAACTGCCGGACTATGACATTGAGCTTTACACCCACAAAAAGATGAAGACAGACGCGGTCCTCTCCCTCCAGGTGCTGGAACTGGCCAGTCCCGTACTGGCGGAGCTGCCGTCCTTTCGCGAGGAAGCTGTGAAGGAAGCACTCATGATCCTGGCCCAGAAGCACGAGCTCAAGACCGGCCAGATGATGTGGCCTGTGCGTACAGCCCTCTCCGGCCTTCACAGCACCCCCGGCGGGGCTACGGAAATCGCCTATCTGCTGGGTAAAGAGGAAAGCCTGCGCCGGATCCACATCGGCATCGAAAAACTCCGGCAGGCCGGACAATAAGCCAGAGAGATCTTCCGGGGCATCGTTCCCTGTATCCCATTCCTGAAAGGAGCCCATCATGGACGAGCAACGCACCTACCGGCCGGAGGTCATCGAGCCCAAATGGCAAAAAAAGTGGGAAGAAAGCGGCATCTTCAAAGCCCAATTCCCCAGCGATAAACCCAAATACTACTGCCTCATCGAGTTCCCCTATCCCAGCGGCAACGGCCTGCATGTGGGCCACCCCCGCAGCAACACCGCGCTGGACATCATAGCCCGCAAGCGGCGTATGGAGGGTTACAATGTCCTCTATCCCATCGGGTATGACGCTTTTGGCCTGCCCACGGAAAACTACGCCATCAAAAACAAAGTGCATCCGGCTGCTGTAACCAGGAACAACATCGACCATTTCCGCAGCCAGCTCAAACGCCTGGGCTTCAGCTTTGACTACAGCCGGGAGGTGGACACCACCGATCCCGCCTATTACAAGTGGACCCAATGGATCTTCCTCAAACTGCTGGAAAAGGGCCTGGCCTACAAGGCCGAGATGCCCATTAACTGGTGCGTCAGCTGCAAGTGCGGCCTGGCCAACGAGGAAGTGGTGGGCGGTGTTTGCGAACGCTGCGGCGGCGAGGTGGTACGCAAGGTCAAGAAGCAGTGGATGCTGCGCATCACCGACTATGCCCAAAAGCTCCTGGACGGCCTGGATCACGTGGACTTCATCGAGAAGGTCAAGACCCAGCAGCGCAACTGGATTGGCCGAAGCGAGGGGGCGGAGGTGGACTTCGCCATCGCCGGAACCGATGAAAAGCTCCGGGTTTATACCACCCGGCCCGACACCCTCTTTGGAGCTACCTATATGGTCATCAGCCCCGAGCATCCCCTGATCGAGGCCCGCAAATCCCAGATCCTCAATTACGAAGCCGTCGCCCAATACCGTGCCGCTGCCGCAAAGAAGAGCGATTTTGAGCGCACCGAGCTGGCCAAGGACAAGACCGGTGTGGAGATTATGGGGCTGCGGGCGATCAACCCTGCCACCGGCAAGGAGATCCCCCTGTGGGTCAGCGATTATGTGCTGATGTCCTACGGCACCGGGGCCATCATGGCCGTGCCAGCCCATGACAGCCGGGACTGGGCCTTTGCCAGCAAGTTTGGCCTCCCCATGGTGGAGGTGGTCAGCGGAGGCGACATTTCCCAAGCCCCCTATGACGACATTGACGAAGGCATCCTGGTGAACAGCGATTTCCTGAACGGCCTCACAGTGGCGCAGGCCAAGGAAAAAATGATTGCCTGGCTTACCCAGAAGGGGCTGGGCCAGGTCAAGGTCAACTTCAAGCTCAGGGACTGGGTGTTCAGCCGCCAGCGCTACTGGGGCGAGCCCATTCCTGTGATCAACTGCCCTCACTGCGGCGCTGTGCCTGTGCCTGAGGATCAGCTTCCTGTACTGCTGCCCCAGGTGGACAACTACGAGCCCACCGATGACGGCGAAAGCCCCCTCTCCGCCATGACGGATTGGGTCAATGTGGCCTGTCCCCGATGCGGTACCCCTGCCATGCGGGAAACTGACACCATGCCCCAATGGGCGGGCAGCAGCTGGTATTTCCTGCGCTATTGCGACCCCCACAACCCCAACGCTTTTGCAAGCGCCCAGACCCTGTCCTACTTCATGCCTGTGGACTGGTACAACGGCGGTATGGAACACACCACCCTGCATCTGCTCTACAGCCGCTTCTGGCATCAGGTGCTCCACGACCTGGGTTATGTGGACGCTCCGGAGCCCTACCAAAAGCGCACCAGCCATGGCATGATTCTGGGCGAGAACAACGAAAAGATGTCCAAATCCCGGGGCAATGTCATTAACCCCGATGATATCGTGTCCGAGTTGGGCGCCGACGCCTTCCGCCTGTATGAGATGTTCATGGGCGCTTTTGACCAGGCTATTCCCTGGAGCACCAATGGCGCCCGCGGCTGCCGCCGCTTTTTGGACCGGGTATGGCGTCTCCAGGACATGATCCGCCCCGGCAAGGGCTTCCGGGAGTCCCTCACCCCCCTGATGCATGAAACCATCAAGAAGGTTGGCGACGACTATGAGGCCATGAAATTCAACACGGCCATCGCTGCCATGATGACCCTGGTCAATGAACTCTACGCCGCCTCCGGGGCCACCCGGGAGGAACTGCGTACCCTCCTGCTGCTTCTCTCCCCAGTCGCCCCCCACCTGTGCGAGGAAATGTGGGAACTGATGGGCTTTGGCGGCATTCTGGCCCTCACCCCCTGGCCCCGCTACGACGAGGCAGCCATGAAGCGCAGCCAGGTGGAAATTGCCGTCCAGGTGAATGGCAAGGTCCGCGGCCACCTGATGGTCTCCCCGGATCTTACCCCTGAGCAGGCTGCCGCAGAGCTTCCCACCCTGGAGGAGGTCCGCCAAATAACCGGTGGCAAGCCCATCGCCAAGGTGATCTTTGTTCCCGGCAGGCTGTGCAATTTGATTGTAAAATAAGAACTGGGGTAAAGGATGGAGGGGGAGCGCGCCTGCGCTCCCCCCCTTTGATTCTATTTCGTCGCCCGTATCTTAAAAGGCTTTTTCTCCCCACCGGGCAAGGTCAACTCTCCATCGGCCTTTGGTATATCCACCTTGGGCACATCCACCTTGGGCGGAATCGCCGCACCCTGATCCGCCTCCAGCACCACCTTGACGATGTTCAGCAGAACCGGGCCACCCAGAATCCCCAGCGCCCCCATCATCCGGTAACCCGCATACATGGCAATCATGGTGGCCAGCGGGTACAGACCCAGGTTCTTGCCTACAATACGGGGTTCAAAGATCTGCCGGATCACAATCGTGCCCACATAAGCGCATGCCATAAACACACCGGAAAAAATATCGCCGGAAATAAAGCCGAATATGCTTAACGGGATCAAAAACAATCCCGCGCCGATCACCGGCAGCGCATCTGCAATTCCAATGAAAAGGCCCAGCAGCAATCCGTAGCGCACCCGAAAAATCAGGAAGGAGCCCGTCAGGAACAGGATGATGATGAAAGACACGTTCAGCTGGCTCTTGATCTGCCCAAAGAGAGAGTGTAACAGGTTGGTCTTGATCAGACTGCTATGGGTACGCACGTCCTGGGGGAAGGTTCTGCGGAAAAAAGCCGCGATCCGCTCCTTGTCCGCTGTCAGGTAATAGGTGCCCATGATGGTCAGCACAACGGACAGCACCACATCCACAATGGACATCGCCGAGCGCCACGCACCCACCGTCACCCAGGAGGTGAGCTTGCTGGCCCATCCCGCCACCGTTTTACCGATGGAGGCGATCATATCATTCAGGCTGCTCTGTAAAAAGCTGGGCAGCACGTTCTGGTATTCCCGATAAAGATTCTGGATCCAGGGAATCGCCGTCCCGTTGACCCAGCGCAGAAGCTCCGGCACCGAGTCCTTCAGGGACAGAATTTCCCGCCACAGCCGGTTCACGGTGATCACCATGAGTACGGCCAGCAGGCCGAACAACACCAGCATACCCAGCATCGTGGCAATGTTGCGGGCCAGCTTGAACTTTTGCAGCAACCCGGACACCAGCCGCACAAAAGGCTCCAGGATCAAGGAAAACAAGCCTGCCACCACAAAGGGCCAGCAATACGGAAGCGCCACCACCAGCAACCAGGCAACCGCCAGTGTAATGGCGATCAGCATACATTTGCGGGGAATCCCATTCATTCGCCGGTTCCAGTCCGCCACTCGCGTCAGGAATACCTGCATGGCATGACCTCCCTTTCAGGCGGGGCTCCGGTGACCCATCTGTACGGATAACGTGCATGGAGTCATTTTAACGGATTTCCAGCCCTTTGGCAAGAGGCGGCGGCAGGAAACCCTGATATCCTACCGGCACAGGAAATCGGCGCGAACCTTTCATGGGAGGTTGGCGCCGTTTTGCGGTTTGCTCTTGGCCTTGAGTCTTCCCGTTTTTGCTGAATCAGGATGCCGGAGTGGTGATGGGTTGCGTTGTCGTCGTGGTCGTGGTATTCGTATTGGTATTCGTGTTGGTGTTGGTGTTCATGTTGGTCGGGTTGGCAATCTGTGCGGCCAGCTCCAGCACCCGGGTCTGCAACTCCGCAAAGGTGATCTCGTTCTTGGTCACCTGGTCCCATATCTTCTGAATTTCCTGTACCATCTTTTTATCGTCGGTCACATGAGTCACAGTGATGCTTTTCTCTGTCGTCTGTACCCGCTGTTCGATCATCTGCTTGATCCGGTCCGTTAGTCCCCCCTGGTACTGGGTATCATACTGAATGCCCACCAGGGCGATATTGCCCGCTGCCAGCACGTCCGCGTTGCTTAGCTCCGAAAGCTTTTCCACTTCCTTTTTAATGGCGGTGCTCACCCGCACCACGTCCTCCAGCGTAGTCACCCCTGCCTGAACGGTAGGGGTGACAGTTGCTGTCGGCATTGCGGTGACCATCGGCGTTTCCGTCATCATGGGGCTAACGACGGGGCTGGGGCTGGGCAGCGTATCCGCGTTGCTGGCGCAACCGCTCAGAACCGCTACACTCAGCACCATGAGAACCAAGAGAATCCATCTTTTTTTCAATGTAGTTCGCCTCCTCGCGGCTATTGTGTGCAAATTCTGCCGGGCATATCAGCGACAATCATTGGATTCCTTTCAACAATGTGGCATCGCTCCGCCTTGACGTTGCTTTGCGGATTGCGTATAATGTCGACATGTGCCCGCGGCGAAGTTTCCATATTTCATCATGAAAGGCAGGGACGGCTGTGCAAAGTCGATGTGCGAAATTTTTGCTTTGCGTTGCTTTGGTTTTTCTGTCTCTGTTCTTGCTGAGCGCATTGATAGAAGGCCCCGCCTCCGCCGCCGTGCCGCTCCCCAAGACCCCTGTGGAGAACGCGGCCCTCTGGCCGGTCAGCCTGAGCGTTCATGATCTGTTTGGCTTTTCCCCCTTATCCCAGCGGATGCAAAAGCCTTACGCAACCCCTGCTGAATCCCCCGAATTTGAAGCTCCGGGCCCACTTCCCTGCCGGGACGCCAATGGCCGGGTTCTGCGCAGCGCCGGGTATGTAGATTGTGCCTTTGTGATTTTCGACCCTGAGTCTGCCGCAGGATAAAACATCCCTTCTTCCTTTCTTCTGACTCATTCTACTACGGAAGGACGGTATCATTCATGAAAGTTGAGAAAGGCGGCAAGCCCAATGCCGGCAA
>JAAYDR010000048.1 GCA_012729115.1 Clostridiales bacterium
CGGGTAATAGATGCATACTCAGGACCCGCGCCTGATACCCTTCCTGCATCCTGCGCGTAACCCCAGGCAGAGGCAGCCATGTTCCCACGGTCTGCCCCGTTGCAAAACCGCCGGCCTTCTTGAGTGCGTCCGTTTCCGATATACCGCCCACCTGGTAGGTAGCGATGACACAACTTTCTCCGCCAACAGATGTTTCCGTGTCAAAAGGCAAATCAAAATACATTGTCGTCCATCCTCCGTTCATCTTCAGGGAGTCCGCCGGTCACGGAAGCAGCGAAAGCATTGCATCGGCTGCCGCACGGGAGAAATCCTCATCTAAAAAGTGTGCATCAATCTCCACCAACGGGATCTCTTTTTTCAGCCCTTTTCGAAACACAGAAAAGATGGCTTCATCCACCTGGGGGTCATGCAAACGCTCACCAAGCCGTGTTTCACTGCGCAGCCCGGCCAGCGGAAGGATCGCGATCACTTTTCCGGTATGGCGGTTGAGCCGTTCCACGGCAATTTCAGCCGCTTTCTCCGCCTCATGGGAAAACAGTTTGATATGCGCGATTTCCTTGTTATGCAGGGTATATTTGCGCCGCGTCCAGTCCCCGATTGCATTGGACTGAAAATCCTTCAGAGGATAATCCACAAAATCCAGACCGCCGGGCGATACGACCATAGGGATACCCATCCTGGCTGCAGCCGTAAGCCGCTGCGGCGCACCATAGGAAAATCCCCCGCCGATCACGTCCTGGGAAACGATTTCATGCAAGCACAGATCCATCACAGCGCCAATACCACCGCTTGTAATCAACTGCTCCATGGTTCGTCCACCGACACCTGTGGTATGGAACACCACAACATCATAGCCTGCCTGCTTCACCAGGCGCACGGCATTCACCACACCGTCGTTGGTAACGCCCATCATGGTAGCACCCAGCAAAAACCTGGATCCGTCCAGTTGCTCCCCTCCGTTGCGCACCATGCCCATGATGGCAGCCGCCGCATTGCCAAGCACAATCCTGGTCAGAGGGTTGACGCCGGCGATGTCGACGATGGACGGCATCACGGTGATGTCCTTGTCTCCCACCAGCAGGTCAAAAGGACGGCTTCCGCAAGCTACGGTGGAAAGGATCAGCTTTGGAAAACCGATGGGCAGCTGACGCATGGAATGGGAAGCGATGGTCGAGTTCTGCAAACCGCCCAGCCCCAGGATTCCGTGTATCCGTCCCTGGTCAAACAAGTCCTTGACAACAGCGGTCGCGCCCGCTTGCATGATGGCAACCGTACCGGCCTTGTCATTGGCGGAGAACACCTCCTGAAGGCTGCTGCCGCCTGCTGAGGCGATTGCATCTGCGCCGATATCCGCCTCATAGGAATAACCGCCTCGGGACGACACGTCGATGGTGAGTGCACGGAAGCCTTCTCTTTCAAAGACCTGCTTGATAAAATCCATTTCCGCATGTTTTGTATCCGCGCTGGCAATGACCGCAATCGTTTGTTGCATAGTTCCCTCCGCCGTACGGGCAGTGCCGGATGTTATGAAAAGCTTGTGCGAGGCTGTGTTTAGCACCCCGCACAAGCTGCCATAACCTCGTCAGCCAAAGATAGGCGTCGTCTTCATCCGCTCCAGCAGTTCAGTCTCATGGGAGAGCAGGATATGGTCCAGACCCTGGGCGCGCTCCTTTGTAATCTCCAGGCTTCTCCAGCATGCCACGATATCGGCAAAGCGGCTGGGGGGGGTTACAGTATATCCAATTTCCGGAATGGGATTGAAGTTTGCCAAACGGAAAGCAGAGTCTCCGCCCAGGATGTACTTGCCGTCCTTCGTGTCCACTTCAATGGACATATGCCCGGGCGAATGTCCAAAGGTTTCAAAAGCGCGCACGCCCGGCACGATCTCTGTTTCGCCGCTGCAGGTGTCCACCTTGATCCCTTCGAAGGGACGGACGATGCCAAGGAACGGGTGTTCATAGCTTTTATAGTACAGGGGGATGGGGTCCAGCGCAAAGGCGTATTCACGTTCATGAGCGATGAATGTGGCATTCTTGAACTTGTCCATATAGAAAATGTGATCCCAATGCATATGGGTAAACAGCACATAATCAACTTCCTCACAGGGGATTCCCAGGGAAGCGAATTGCTCATAGATCGCCTCGCCGGGACCCTGCCAGGAACCGGGATGATGGTACTTGTCGGCACGCTCCGTCCAGGCCATGCCGGTGTCCACAAGAATCTTTCTGCCTTCTCCCTCAATCAGGAACGTCAGTACGGGAAGAGCTTCCTTTTCTTCCTTGATGCCCTGGATATAATGATGAACAGAATGGTGATAATGGTACTGCTTGGGATATGTTGGCACAAAACCACTGTTGATGGGCCGAATTGTGTACTGAGCCATTGGATGATCCTCCTTCATATTGGCGTTGTCCGGGTTATTTACAAGCGGGCAATCTTTTTCCGCCTGTTTCGGGTGGAAATGTCAAGCCAGACCATGAGTATGATCACCAGGCCGACAGCGAGCGATTGCAGGTAGCTGGAGATGCCCACCAGGTTGATTACGTTCACGATGATGGTCAGCACCAGCGCTCCGATGAATGTTCCCAAAATGCCACCTTCGCCGCCCAGTAGCGACGTACCGCCCATGACGACCGCAGCGACAATTTGCAGGCCATAGGAGTTGCCCATGTTCGCATCGGCCGCATTCAGCCGCGCCGTCATCACAATGCCGCCGATGGCAGCCGTCAGACCGCAGATGGCGTAGGCCTTGATGGTCAAAACAACGCTGCGGACCGCGGAATACTTTGCCGCATAGGCATTGCTGCCCAGCATATAGATGTTTCGGCCCAGCGTTGTCCGTTGAAGCAATAAGTACAACAATCCCAACAGTGCAAACGCAATGATGACAGGTACGGGGATGATGCCGACGTAGCCGACACCGATAGGTGTGAAGTTGCGCGGCAGGTTGTAGATTACGGCGCCCTGCATAACAATTGTGGAAATTCCCAGAACCACCATATTTGTGCCGTATGTAGCCACAAAGGGAGGCAGCTTCAAAATTCCCACAAGCATTCCGTTGAAGATGCCAATGACCAGTCCGGCCAGCAGACCGACTGCAATGACAACGGGAATGGAAAAGTTGAGCAAAAGAAGTTGGGCCACAATACAGCCCACCAATGCCGCGGTATTGTTTACAGACAGATCAATGCCGCCGGTCAGCACCACCGCCGTCAGACCGGAACTGAGGATAAAAAGAACGCTGGTCTGGCGTAAAACCGTCATCAGGTTGTCACCTGTCAAAAACGAACCGCTGGACAATGTGGCCAGTAGGATGACGATGACGAGCACAATCATGCTGTAAGCATACTTGGAATGCATGAAATAGTCGGCAATCTTGTTTTTCATTGTTCCTACCCCCTACTCTTCCTGCTTGCGCTTGATGTACGCGTCAAGGATAATCGCAAACAGCACGACAAACCCGATAATCGCCGTCTGGTAGATGGAGGATACGCTCATCATCACAAGGCCGTTCTTGAGCACCTGGATGAGCAGTACTCCGAAGATCGTGCCCACGATGCCGCCGCGGCCTTCGCGCATGGATGTTCCTCCCAGCAAAACGGCCGCCACAGAGTTGAATTCGAACCCGTTGCCTGCAATCGGATTGCCGGATTCAATGCGGCAAGCCAACAGGAAACCGCCAATGGCGGCCATCAGGCCGGTATAGGTGAAAGCCTGAATGGTAGCCATCTGATTGCTGTAACCCGCTACATTGAGCGCCTCGGGGTTACCGCCCATGGTAATGATGCGCGTACCAAAGCGCGTTCGCTTCAGGAGCACCCAAGTTAACAGAAAGCATCCCACCGCCACCCATAGGATGATGGGCATCCCAAAGACCGCCTGCTTGGCTACGACCTTGAAGATGCTGTGCCGATGGTAGATCGACGATCCGTTGGCGATGGTCAGCGCGATGGAATTCAGGATGTTTTGCATACCCAGTGTTGCGATGAAAGGCGGCAACTTCATCTTGGCGACAATCACACCGTTGAGGAAACCCGCGGCAATCGCCGAGCTCATGGCGACGGCCAGGGCTACGCCCATGGGCAGACCCATCTGCATAAACACGATCCAGACCACTGTGACCATATTCAGCGATGCGCCGAGAGATAGATCGGTGCCCTGCATCAAAACAACTATCGTTTGGCCGCAGGACACCACAAAGAGCGGAGCGGCTTGAACAGCAATGCTGGTTAAGTTGCTCAGGGTGAAATAATTCTTTGTGTTAAAGCCATAAAAAACCAGCATGACAGCTATCATCCACACAGCGGGCGGAATACGTCCCAATACCCTTGGCAAAGCGCGTTGACTCATGCCGTTTCCGCCTCCTTTCCAAGAACCATAATGCGTCCTATCTCCTCGGCCGTGCACTGGTTTCTTGCAATCTCTGCCAGCATGCTCCCATCCTTCATGATGTAGAGGCGATCGCTCATGCCGATCACCTCCTGCATCTCGGATGAGATCATAAGGATCGCCTTGCCCTGGGAAGCGAGTCTGTCCATAAGTGCGTAAATCTCCATCTTGGCGCCCATATCGATACCCCGCGTCGGCTCATCAAAAATGATCACATTGGACTTGGCCGACAACCATTTCCCGATGACCACCTTCTGTTGGTTTCCCCCGGAAAGCTGTGAAACCGCGCGGCGAACATCCGGCGTGCTAATACGCAGCTGCGCAACGTACTCATCAGCCACCTTCTGGTTTTTCTTCTCGGACAGGATGCCGTTGGGAAATACATGCTTCAGGCTCACCGCCACCGTGTTCCACGCCACAGACGCTTTAAGAGCCAGTCCAAAGCGCTTGCGATCCTCAGGCAGAAGCCCCAGGCCCATGGAAACAATGTGCGCCGGACTTCGGCCCGTAATGTCCTTGCCGTGTAGGTACACCTTGCCGGAGGCGGGTTTGTCGATGCCGAAGATCAGCCGCGCCATCTCCGTACGCCCGGAACCCACAAGGCCCGCCACCCCCACGATTTCGCCTTTGTTCAGCGTCAATGAACAGCCGCGTACGCATCCTTTTTTATCACAAAGGTTTTCAACACGAAGAACCTCACCACAGTGGTTATTCTTCGTGCGCACATAAACCTGCGCAATGTCACGACCCACCATCAGATTTACCAGTTCCTCATCCGTCAGCTCGCCCTCCCTAAGCGTGGCGACATACTTCCCATCGCGTAAAACCGTTAGACGATCCGAGATTCGATGATACTCCTGCATCCGGTGTGAAACGTAAATGATGCCGATACCCCGCTCCTTCAGCCTGTGAACCTGTTTGAAGAAGGGTTCAATTTCACGCTCTGACAGCGGTGCTGTGGGCTCATCAAAGATAATGATTTTGGGATTGTAGGACAGCGCTTTTGCAATTTCAATCATTTGCTGGGAAGCGACTCCAAGCAGCTTCACCGGGACGGTCGTATCGATGGATTCACAGCCAAGCATTTTCAGAATGGCTTTGGCATCAGCCTGCATCTTTCTTTTGTCAATAATGCGCGTACCCTTAAACAGCGGTTCTCTATTGAGAAAGATATTCTCTGCCGCGTTCAGGTAAGGAACCATGGTCAACTCCTGATAGACGGCGACGATCCCATGGGCAAGCGCCTCCTTGGGAGACGGAAAATGAACAACTTTCCCATCCAGGCGTATTTCCCCGGCATCCGGCTGATATACACCCAGGATACATTTGGCCAGCGTGGATTTGCCGGCCCCATTCTCACCGACAAGCACATGCACTTCCCCCGGCATCAGGTCAAAATTTACGCAGTCAAGCGCTTTGACGCCCGGGAACACCTTGGTCATGCCTGTAACAGTAAGTATCGGCTTATTCATCCATCCATCCCCCCGACACGTTCAATCTATCAGGCTTTCGAAGAAAGGCGACCATGTTATATGGCCGCCTTTCTTCGTCCACAGGACACAGTCGTCAAATGATCAGTTGAACCACGCAAAATCAGCAATATACGTATCGATCTTGCCGGCGTCAATCAATGGATCGTGACGCTCGGAGGGGAAGGGAATGAAGTATTCTTCCGGAACTTTACCGTCATCCAGGTACTGGATCAGCGCAGCCACCGCAAAATAGGTGGAGCCAAACGGATCGGTGTTGTAGGTCACCGTCAGATCGCCATCCTTGATGGCTTGGGAAGCATCCTTGGAGCCGTCAAAACCGCCAACCAAAACGCCTGTGACCGAAGCGGCCTTCAAGGCCTGGATCGCGCCCAACGCCATTTCATCGTTGGCACCTACGACGATTTTGAGTTCATCCTTCAAGCCGGCGCGTTGGAGCAGGTTTTCCATCACCTGCATGCCCTGAGCCCGGTTGAAGTTTGCTGTCTGGGACTCCAACAGCTTGCAGTTGGGGTACTCTTCCAATGCCGCCAGGATACCGGCCTTGCGTTCTTCAGCGTTCTGCGCGCCCGGAGGTCCCTCCAGGATGACCACGCCGCCTTCTCCGCCGGCTTTCTCGCAAAGATACTTGGTTACCACATATCCGGTTTCAAAATAATCAACACCGGTGCGCATCATGGAGCCGGATGTAGGCGCCGTTCCGATAGCCACCACGGGGATTCCCGCTTCATTGGCAGCATCCACGGCGGCCATGATGCCGTTGGAATCGGAAGGATGGATCACAAAACCGTCAACGCCCTGTTGAATCTGCGCTTCCATAATGGCCAATTGCTCTTCAATGGAGTCCTGCTGCGCCGGTGCGAGGGTTACGACGGTAACGCCCATATCCCTGCCTGCCGCTTCGCCGCCCTTCCACATACCATTCATGTATGGATTGGTAGAGTTTTTGGTCATCACACAGATGGTATACTCGCCCTTCGCCTTGAGTTCGGTCGCAACTTTCGAACCAATGCCGGTAATGGGCAGTTCAATCTTCCATTTTGCGTTGTCACTGGCACGATTCACGTTGACATTCAATGAGAAGTCAGGTTTCTCCGCAGCGGCTGCCATTGAGCTCATCACGCAGCCAAATACCAGCACCAGAGCCATCAGAAGCAATGAGAGTTTCTTCATGTGGGATCCTCCTTCATTTTTTGTGAGACGGGTCCATGGGTATAAAGTTGTTCCTGCGATTGAAACGACTTGCTGTGATGTGCACCAGCCAAGATCGTATCATTGGATATAATATACCATCATACATTGGACCTGTCAATAGAATGAACAAAAAAATTGAAGGAATTTAGGTTGTTTGTTCCTGTAAGGCCTCGCGAAGCAACTTCTTCAACATTTCCGGCTCAGCCTTGCCCCCGGTTAGTGCCATGGCCTTGCCCATCAGGGCTTGCTCCACGCTGCTCTTCCCTCCCCGGTAGGCGGCCACCATGGCCGGATTCTCTTCCAGGGCTCGGCTCACCGCCTCCCGCAGTGCTCTCTCTTCTCGTAACAGAAGCAAATCAAAGCTCCGGGCATACTCCCAGGGCTCAAAGTCCTCCTCAAACAGGGCCGCAAGGATCCTCTTCCCGGCGGAGCTGTTCACCTGCCCGCCGCTGACAAGGTCGCTGAGAGCCGCCAAGCGCCGTGGGGCGACGGGGATCCCGTCAGTCTCCTCCCCCTGACGTGCCTTGAGCAGAGCAAAGACCTCTCCAAGCAGTATATTGGCTACAGACACCGGGTTATGCGCCAGGCATGCCGTTTCCTCAAAATAGTCCGCCAGCCAGCGCCGTTGAGTGAGCTGTTCCGCCACGTAGGGAGACAGGCCGAAAACCGTCATGAACCTCTCTGTGCGCGCATCGGGCAAAATGGGAAGGGAAGCCCGAAGGTCTTTCACCGTCTCCGGCCGAAGAAGCACCGGCGGCAGATCCGGCTCCGGAAAAAAGCAGTACTCCTGGGTGCTCTCCTTCATCCGCATGGCATATGTCCGGCCTGTGACGGGGTCAAAGCGGCGTGTCTCCCGGAGGATTGGCTCTCCCCGCCTCAAAGCCTCCGCCTGCCGGGCAGCTTCCGCCCATATGGCCCGCTCCACACTTTGGAAGGAATTCAGGTTTTTGATCTCCGTGCGTACCCCCAGGAGCGCACCAGGCTTGCGCAGGCTGAGGTTTACATCGCATCGCAGGCTGCCCTCATTCATCCTGCAGTCACTGACCCCCGCACAGGTGAGGACAGCCCGCAGCTTGCGCAAATAGGCGCAAGCCTCCTGGGGGCCGGCAATGTCAGGATCCGTCACAATCTCAATCAGCGGCACGCCGCATCGGTTCAGATCCAGCAAGGAGCCAGCCTCTCCGCCATGCAGCAGCTTCCCAGCATCCTCCTCCATGTGAATGCGGGTGATGCCCACAACTTTGGGTCCCGCCCCCGTCTGGATTACCAGCCGCCCCCCTTGGCAAAGCGGATGAAAAAACTGGCTGATCTGATAGCCCTTGGGCAGGTCGGGATAGAAATAATGCTTGCGGTCAAAGCGGCTCACGGGATGAATCCGTGCCTCCAGAGCCAGCCCCGCCAGCGCCGCCAGGCGAACGGCGTGGGCGTTTACCACAGGCAGCGCCCCAGGCAGTCCCATGCACACCGGACAGACCTGGGTGTTCGGCTCTGCCCCAAAGGAAGTAGCGCAAGAACAGAACAGCTTGGTTTTGGTTCGCAGCTGCACATGGGTCTCCAAGCCGATCACCATTTCATAGGGGCCAAGATTGACCTCAGGCTTCATGCCTCTCCCCGCCTTTCCACCCAAGGTCATGGGGCCTTGTGCCCTCCGCCATGGGAAAAGCTCTTTCGTATGCATAGGCCATGGCCAGAAGCCTTGGCAAATTCTCCCGCTTCCCCATCAGACCCATACCCATGGGCAATCCCGACCGGTCCTGGGCACAGGGAAGGGAAACTGCAGGCAGGCCCGTAAGCCCGGCCGGAACACCAAACCGGTCTCCCCGGCACAGGGATGGGACGCTGTCTTCCTTCCCCTCCAAAGACCGGGCCAGGGTTGGTACCACGGGCATCAGCAGCCCGTCACAGCTCTCAAGCACATCCGATGCCTCCCGGAACAAGGCTTTCCGGATCCTCTGGGCTCCGGCATAGGAAACCGGGCTGTTGCCCCCTTCCAGTACGGCTGCACCCAAAATTAGGCGGCGTTTCACCTCCGGACCAAAACCTTCGCCCCGGGAATGCCGGTACATCTCCCCCAGATTCCTGTAATCTCCGGACCGGTGGCCATACCGGACGCCGTCATAGCGAGCCAGATTGCTGGCAGCCTGGGCACTGCTGAGGAGGTCATATGCCCAAGCGGCACGGGTCAGGGAAGGAAGAGACACCCGGACCAGCCTGGCCCCCAGGGACTGCCAGCGGGAAAGCGCTTCCGTGAGGCCATGAAAAACTACCGGGCTCAGCCCGCTCTCGGGCTCCCAGCATTCCCTGGGCAAGCCGAAAATCCGGCCTTCCAGGGATACGGGATTGTTCATCTCCGCCAGAAAATCAACAGCCAAGTCTTCCCTGGAAGTAGCGTCCTTGGAATCGGCACCCGCGATCACATTCATCACCAAAGCCGCGTCGTATGCGCTTTTGCACAAGGGACCGATCTGGTCCAGGGAACTGGCAAAGGCTACCAGGCCGTAACGGCTCACTGTGCCGTAGGCAGGCCGGACCCCTACCACCCCGCAATGGGAAGCGGGCTGCAATACACTGCCCCCGGTATCACTGCCCAGCGCACAGGGAGCCATCCCCGCCGCCACCGTTGCCCCGGAGCCGCCGGAGGATCCGCCCGCAGACCTCTTGAGATCCCAGGGATTTCGCACCGGACCATAAAGGCTGGTCTGCGTGCTGCTGCCCATCGCAAACTCGTCCATGTTGAGCTTGCCCAAAAGCACCATTCCCGCCGTGCGCAGCCTGCCAATGACTGTGGCATCATAGGGAGCTATAAAATCCTGCAGCATCCGGCTGGCGCAGGTGCATCGGCGATCCTTCACCAGGATATTGTCCTTCACAGCCATGGGGATGCCATCCAGCGGTGAGAGGGCCTGTCCCGCCCTTCGCCGGGCATCGGATGCCTTCGCCTGGGCCAGGGCTTCCTGATCATACACATCAACATAGGCGTTCAGGGACGAATTCTGCGCGCCGATGCTGGCCAAATAGGCACCGGTAATCTCCACGGAGGAAAGCTGACCGTTGCCTAGCCGTTTACAGAGCTCCACCAGGGGCATAGCGCATATGGTTCGCCAGGTCTCCATGTTCCCTACCCCCTATTCCAGAACCCTGGGCAGTGTGATGAAAGGCCCATGGACGCCGGGGGCGTTGCGAAGAACTTGTGAAAGCGGCAGGGATGAGCCTGGGCTGTCCTCCCGGATGGGCTCTGCTGCTTCCTGTGCCTGGAGAGCCTCATTGCCAGAAATCCCTTCGGGATCAGGGCAATCCTCCCCATCTGCACATCCCTCCACGCGGGGAACCGCCCCAAGGGCGGCTTCCAACTCCCGGCCCAAAACCTCGGCCTCCCGGGAAGTCAGCTCCAGCATCACCAGAGACGCCATTGCTTCCAGTATCTCCCCCTGTTCTCTTTTCATTTGCCTTCCCCCATTTTGCCTGATGGCTCGATCCGGTTTTTACAGTCAGCATACCACATCGGCAGGTTCTGTCAATCCTTGCCTCCCTGGCAAAAAGGAAGAGGAGCGTTTCCGCTCCCCTTGAAAATGTGTCATTGCTGATATTCTGGTGATGCAATTCCGCCGGCTGCAGACCCGGGGGCTGTGTCCTTTGCAACGTCCTCCTACGCTTCCCCGCCGTCCTTGTTTTCGGCATTCTGGTAGCGCTGGGTCCTGCTCACCCGACGGCCCTGGCTCACATCAGCTGTACTTCCCTGTCCAATGGGCTGGGCAAAGGGATTGCTTGATCTGGCTGTTTCACCGACAGGCTGGGTCATGCTTCCCGTTTTCTCTGCCCCCTGTCCCACAGGACGGGCATAGGGGTTCTGGGCTCCCTGGCCGGCGGGAGGGGTGGGATTGCCAAAGACGCTTTGATTGCTGGGGGGTGGAGTCATCGGGGCCGATGGCGCCATCCCGGTTCCCGTGGGCTGAATGGGCCTGCTGTAGGGAGACTGTACGTTTCCCGGCGCCCTGGTTTGATTGGGCTGGTTTTGCTGGGTTCCTGCCACAGGCGGCGCGGCCACAGCCCTGCGGGTATAGGGACTCTGGGCGCCAGCTCCCTGAGGTTGCTTGTTCATGGTGCCTGCGGCCGCTCCGGCTGCGCCGGCCCGCCGATTGGCCGCGGCTGCCTTGGCGGCAGCTCTGCGCTTCTTGTTCTGACTCAGGGCATAAGCGTACACGCCGCCGGCCCCGCCGATGAGCACAATCCCCGCGCCTATCAGGCCCCAGGGTACGGAATCGGTCTGGGTCTCCCTGCTCTCGTCGTCATAGGAAATCGGAATCATGGTGCCGATCACAAAGGTGGGGGTGGGCGTTAAGGTAGCCTCCGCTCCAATGCTGGGGATCGGCGTGGCATAGGGGTTGAAGGGTTCATAGCTGGCGTTCAGGCCCGCATTGGCATTGGGATTTTGCCAAGTGCCCACATTCCAGTCCTCCATGGAAATGATTCCTGGGGTAGCAGAGCCTGTGGAGCCGCCGGAGCTGGATCCGCCCGAGCTGGATCCGCCGGAGGTGCCGGAGCCGCTGGAAGAGTTCTTGAGCCCCTGCAGGTATTCGTTGCTATTGAGGAAGCTGGAAAGCTCCGTGAGGTTCAGCACATGAATATACTGCCCGTGTATCCAGCCAACGGTTCCCGCCTGGTTTACGTTGTACCAGGTCACACCGTTAACCTCCTTGCTGCCCAGCACCAGCATAAACGCGTATTGGCTCAGGGTCTTGATCTTGGTGCCATTGGGCGTCTGGCGGAAGTTAACGCTGGCGGTGGCGTAGGCGTAGCTGGACTTGGCATAGGGATCATAGGGCTGGGGAGTAACAGCGGCGGTAGGGGTGGGCTTGGGCTGGCTGTTCAGATAGGCCTGCACCTCCGCGTCGCTCATCTTGCGCATCTGGTCGATACGGATGTAGCCTGTCAGTCCGTTATAGGTGCTGATGTGCCAGCCGATGTCCTGGTTGTAGAGCTGCCCGCTGACATACACCACCGTGTCGATGGGCAGCCAGGCTTTGGCCTCCGCATACTGATCGGTAACATTGCGCATGGGCACGCTGTCGCCAATGGTGATGTAATACCCCGTCAACTGCGCGGGTACCTTGGTGGGAGTGGGACTGGGAGAAGGGGTGGGAGTAGCATGGTCCTTCTCATACTGGTCTATGATTGCCTGGGCTTCCTCATCGGAGATATGCCGAAGCGCGCTGTCCTGCACGATGCCGCTCTTGCGGTCCTCTCCCAGGCGCATCTGCGCACCGCTCCACAGGGTCGTCCCCTGGTTATACTGTCCGTTGATGTACAGCAGCGTATCCTTGGGCAGGGTGGCAATGATGGATTCATCCTTGTTGTTGGCATCCTTGCGAAGGGCGGTCTGGCTGATGGTGACAGCATAACCCATGTACATCTCGGTCTTTTTGTACCGGAAAACCACGGTGGCCGGGTCTGCCATGCCCTGGGCGCTCACAATTACCTCCACCGAGGGAACGCTACCCTCCGCCAGGGCATAGCCCTGGGGCACCAGATTGTTATCCGGTGCAATGGTATGGGTGCCGGTGGCAAGAGCAATCTGCTGGGGAATGGCAATGGCCTTTCCTTCCGTGTCGATGTATTGCACGGTAACCGTGGCCGGCGGCGCGTCATAGCGGAAGATTACTTCCGCCGGGGTTGCAACGCCCTGGTCGTCCACTTGCACGGTTATGGAAGCCGGGGAATCCTTGGCCAGGGTGAAGCCCTTGGGGACGAGGGCGGGGTCCGGCGCAATGGGATGGCTGCCCTTTTCCAGTTGCATCTGCTGAGGCGCTGCCAGATCGCCGCCGATGGCATTTCTGTAATAGACGGTCAGGATAGCCTTGTTCACAGGCTTTTCATAGAGGAAGATCACGGTGGCCGGGGTCGCCGTTCCATTGCTGTCCACAGTCACCTCCACGGAGGGAACGCTGGCCTGGGACAGCACATAGCCCTGGGGCACCAAAGACACATCCGGCGTCACAATGTTCTGCCCTTCAGGCAGGGTGAGGGTCTGGGCATCGGCAATGGTGGCGTTCAGTGTGTCCTTGTACTCCACAGTCACCGTTCCCGTTGCCTGAGGCCTGTCATAAAGAAAGGTCACCACTGCAGGGCTGGCAATCCCGTTGCTGTCCACGGTCACCTCCACGGAAGGAGTGCTGGCCTGTGACAGCACATAGCCCTGGGGTACCAAAGACGCATCCGGCTCTACGATGCTCTTCCCTTCGGGCAGGGTAAGGGTCTGGGTGTCCGCAATGGGGGCGTTCAGCGTGTCCTTGTATTCCACGGCCACGGTTCCCGTCACCTGAAGCTTTGTGTAGGTAAAGACCACAACGGCGGGATAGGCGTTACCCTGAGCGTCAATGGTCACCTCCACCCAGGTCGGGGTGCCTTCCTTGAGCACGTACCCCTGGGGCATGTCCGAGGGGGCGGGTTCCACCCGATGGGTTCCCTGCTCCTTCTCCACAGTTTGGGGGGTGCAGATGTCCTGATTGTTCTCGTTTACATAATGGATTTCAAAAGCACCCTTGGCGGCTGCCTTTTGCATCGCAAAGGTTACAAAACTGGGCGTAGCCGTGCCGTTTGCGGAGACCTCCACCATCACCCGGTCATCCCCAACGAGGGTATAGCCCGGCACAGCGCCCTGATTGGCAATGACCTCTGTGGTCGTGCCCACAGCGCAGATGACCGACTCCTGGTAAAGAACGGTGGCGGGATTGTCCGCGTCCACATAGCTGACCACCACCTGGATCTCCATGGGCGGCTGGGTTTCTGTCCCGGGCACGGGGGTGCTTTGGGCGTAGTTATAGGCGTCGCTGTCCTCCTGGGAAAGCACGTCCACATAGTCCTGCACCACGTAGCAGTCAACGCCCTTGTAATTGATCTGATACCAGCTTTTTCCGTTGGCGTCGCCGGATCCAATCACCCAGATATACGTATCCTTTTTTACATCAGAGGCAGCCTTTTTGCTGCTGGTGCTGGGTTCCGTACGGAAGTTCACCACGGCATTGGTTCTGCCGTAGCGCCCGATGGGAGAGATTACCAGTTCCGTGGCGGGCGGCTCGGTGTCCTCAGGAGGCTCGGTTTCCTGGGGAGGGTCGGTCTCCAAAGGTTGATCCGTCTCCTGAGGCGGCTCGGTTTCCCGAGGCGGCTGGGTCTCCTCAGGCGGCTGGGTTTCTTCCTGCAGAATCTCCTTAAACTCGAAGTAGATGTCTGCGGGATTGGCCACACCCCAATCGTCCACCGTTACCTTATAGGAGGAGGGGCTTTCGGGACTCAGGGTATATCCTTCGGGCGTAAAGTCCGGGGTTACGTTATGGGTGCCGGGATCCAGTTCCTTCCACTGAGGATCCGCAAGTTCCTCGCCATTGAGGCCAACGTAGTGAATGATGACTGCTCCCTTTACCGGTTCCGGGGCGGGGGCTGTAAAGGCAAAGACCACGGGGCTGGGATAGGCGCTGCCGTTCTGGTCCACGGTCACATACTGGCTGTCCTGGTCCACGGTATACCCCTGGGGAACCTTGCTCCAGTCCACGCTGACAATGTTGTCCTGGTCATAGGCACACAGGACCATGGTGGTATAAAAGGTCCCGTTCTGATCCTGGTACAGCACTTCCACCTGCACGGGAGGTACCTCAAGGGGTGTGGGCATGGGCAGGCTGGACAGGTACAGTTCATAGCCGCCCACCTCCACTCCATCCCGGTAGACGGTGATGGGGGTGCTGGTACCGCTGATAAAATCCACGGAGTCCACCGGGGACACCGGGGTGCCGTTGGCGGGGGTATAGGTGTAGGGGTCTCCCTGCAGGGGCAAAATGTTCAGGATGATGGGGTAGGCAAAGGCCTCTGCCGGAAGGGTAGCCCAGTACACCGGGGTTTCCCCATTCAAAGAGGCCACGACCTGCAACACCTGGGGACTATCCTCGGATACCTGATAATTGAGTTCCAGGATGGGCATACCGCTCAAATCCGGAGCAGCAGCGGCGCTGAAAGGCAGCGCGAACTGGACCAAGAGAAGCAGTGACACCATCGCCCAGGCGCCCAGGCGGCGAAGATTGCTAACGATGGATCGTCTCATACAGTTTCCTCCTTCATATCACCAGAGCGTACTTGGGCACACCCGGAGCAATTGCCTTGAGATTCCTTCATTGTAAGGGTACACAGAATGCTTGTCAAGGAAGCAAGGTGTCGGGTTATGCCGAATTTACAAGGATTTCCGGCCTCCTCTCCCTGGCTGCCCGGTGGAAGATTCCCACAAGGACAAGGGAGATGCCGTGTAAACGGCGAATATAGTATCCCAAACCCATCCGTAAGGAGGCGTCCAATCGTGACAGAGTACCCTGGATTAAGGGAAATTCCCATCCGGGATGAGCAAGTTTTCCATGGGGCGCTGATTGATGTCAGCCACATGCAGGTCACCCTCCCCAACGGCAGAACCTCTCTCCGGGAAATCGTACACCACCCGGGCGGAGCCGCCGTTGTCGCCATCGATACAGAAGGGAACGTCACTCTTGTACGCCAGCATCGTATCGCCCCGGGCCTGATCACCCTGGAAATCCCAGCCGGCAAGCTGAACTCTCCTCAGGAGGATCCCATGCTGGCTGCCGCCCGGGAATTGAGCGAGGAGACGGGCCTGGTGGCCGAAAACCTCCAGTGGCTCACCACCATGCTTCCCACACCGGGATACTGTACGGAGCGAATCCACCTTTACCTGGCTACAGGCCTGACCCCTTCCGCCGCCCACCCGGATCCGGATGAATTCGTATATGCGGTGAAGATGCCCTTTGCCAGAGCCCTGGAGATGGTGGAACGCGGCGAACTGCCGGATGGGAAAACTGCCCTGGGACTGTTGCTGGCCTATCGGCGTTTGGGTATGGATCCATCCCCAAGGACGAACCCTTCAGACATGTAACGTATGGAACAGCCATTCCCATCCCCGCCCCCCGTAAAATGGCTTGAATTTGGAAAGGAATGAACCGCATGCCCCGCTCCCAGGGGGTTCCCTCCCCCCGCTCACCCAAGGGTCCGACCCGCTTTGGCCTCCTGATGATCGCCCTTTCCCTTTTACTGGCAATCGGGCTGAGTCTGCTGGTCTTGGGGCTTCTCTTTGGCGGGCCGCCCAAGCGCCAACGGAACATCCCGCTGTATCAGGCCGAGCCGTCCCTCCTCCTGGCCCAACCCCTCCACAGCTTGTAAGAGAAGGAAGTCCGCTGACCATGCAACAATACCAGGAGGCTTTCAGCCGTTTGCCAACCCTGTTTACACCCCGGCTCATCCTCCGCCCGGCCCGCATGACCGATGCCCAGGATATCTACGACTATTCCCGGGATCCGGAGGTAGCCCGCCATGTGCTTTGGGACGCCCACCAAAGCATCCACCAGACCCGGGGTTATCTTCGCTTTTTGCTAAAGCAATACCGCAACGGTCAGCCCAGCTCCTTTGTGATTGAGCTGGCCCAGGAACACCGGGTGATCGGCACCATCGGCTTTATGTGGCTTCAGCAGGAAAATCGCTCCGCCGAGGTGGGATACAGCCTGAGCCGCACCTATTGGAACCGCGGGCTGATGACGGAAGCATTGAGCGCCGTGATTCAGTTCGGTTTTGAAAAGCTGCACCTGAACCGGATCGAGGCCCAGCACGAAAGCGACAACCCTGCCAGCGGCCGGGTAATGGTCCACGTGGGCATGCGGCATGAGGGCCGCCTGCGCCAGCGGGTCTACAACAAGGGCCGGTACGTGGATGTGGAGTTGTACGCAATTCTGCGGGACGATCCAAGGCGGTAAGGAGGTACAAAAAATGTTCTCCCCGGGAAGATGTCTCAAATACGCACAGCTCCTTCTCCTGGTTTGCCTTGTGCTTATGCTGGCCGGTTGTTCCGGCAATCCCGCCACCGCTTATCAGCGAGCCGTGGACATCTTTGCTACCGGGGACTACCAGAAGGCCGCCGAAGCCTTTGAAAAGCTGGGGGACTACCAGCAATCGGGCCTCTACGCAACGTATTGCCGCGGCCTGATTTTGTATGAAATGGGCGACTTTGCGGCAGCGGAACCTTATTTTGAAAAGGCCCAAAACTTTATGTACGGCAAAAGCCGTTATACCTATTGCCATGCCTATGTGCTGGAAATGGCAGGCAGCTTTCCCCAGGCCGCGGAGAACTACCTCTCCCTGGGGCAATATGAAAACGCGCCTCAGGCGGCCCAATATTGCCTGGCCCGGGCCGCTGAAGACGCCAAGGACTATGAAACCGCGCTCTATGCGTATAGAGCAGCAGCGGGTTATTCCGACGCTCCCACCCGCCTGGACAATCTCCAGACCCAGGTATACGACTATGCCACCCAGCTTAAGGAGGAGCAGCTTTATGAGCGGGCCCTCAACTTCTTTACCAAACTGGGGGATTACTACGACAGCGCGGCGCAGGCCAAGGAATGCAAAGAGCATCTGCGCAGGCAGCTCTATGAGGCTGCCGAATCTTTGGAAAATGAAGGAAGGCTGCAGGAAGCCTACGAGGCCTTCCGGGGTCTGAGCGGGTACAGCGACGCTGAAACCCGCGCCCAGGAACTGGCAGGCCGGCTTGGAATTCCCCTGGAGGAACCGGAAGAATGACGCACCGGTAGAACTCTCCCGGCTGAATCCAATTATAAGGAAGCAACCCCCTTTTCAAAATTGCAAAAAAATGATATCATATAAAGACGCAGCCGCATGTTGAGTGCGGTTTGCTTTTGGGCAGCGCATCCATCAGCAGCGCGAAAAATGGGCACGGATGCCCCTTTGTAAGGAAGTGAAACCCTCCGTGAGCGAACACGCCTATCCTCAGGATATGGATACAGCACAGAACAAAGCCACAACTTCTCCCGCAGCCGGCCACCCCCATGGTTCTCCTTCCTCCACAGCGGTGGAGGAGCATGTATATGACGAAACGCAGATCCAGGTGCTGGAAGGCCTGGAAGCCGTACGCAAGCGTCCGGGCATGTACATCGGCAGCACGGATTTTCGCGGTTTGCACCACCTGGTCTATGAGATTGTGGACAACGCGATTGACGAAGCCCTGGCGGGCTATTGCACCGACATCCAGGTAACCCTCCACAAAGACGGCAGCTGCGAAGTGGCGGACAATGGCCGGGGCTTCCCTGTGGGCATTCATCCCAAACTGGGCAGACCCGCTGTGGAGGTCTGCCTGACGATCCTGCACGCAGGCGGAAAGTTTGGCGGCGAGGGGTATAAGGTTTCCGGCGGCCTCCATGGGGTGGGCGCCAGCGTGGTCAACGCTCTTTCCAACCAGCTGATGGTCACCGTTCATCAGGACGGAAATATCTATCGGCAGGAGTATGCCCGGGGCAAGGTTCTCTACGACCTGAAGATCATCGGCACCACCCAAAAAACCGGCACAGTCATCCGCTTTTGGCCGGACGTAAAAAGTGAGGCCGTTCCGGACGGCATCTTTGAAACCGGTGATTTCCAATACAATATCCTGAAGACCCGCATGCGGGAAATGGCGTTCCTCAACAAGGGCATCCGCATCACCCTGACGGACGAGCGGGTAGAGCCCAAGGCGGAACGCACCTACCACTACGAGGGCGGCATCGTCGAGTTTGTCAAATACCTCAACAAAAACAAGGCTGTACTTTTTGAGGAGCCAATTTACGTGGAAGGCCTGGTCAAGGACGCCTCCGTGGAGGTCGCCCTTCAGTACAACGATTCCTACCAGGAGAACATCTTCACCTTTGCCAACAACATCCACACCCCCGAGGGCGGTACCCACCTCACCGGCTTTTCCACCGCTCTTACCCGGGCCATCAACGACTATGGCCGCAAATTCAAAATCCTCAAGGATAATGAGTCCAACCTGAAAAGCGAGGACGTGCGGGAAAGCCTGGCGGCGATCATCAGCGTGAAGCTGAAGGAGCCACAGTTTGAAGGCCAGACCAAGAGCAAGCTGGGCAACAGTGAAGTGCGCGGCATCGTGGACAGCCTGGTCTTTGAGCAGCTGAGCCAGTTTATGGAAGAGAATCCCACCATCGCCCGCTCCATCCTGGAGCGCTGCCTGGGGGCCGCCCGCGCCCGGGAAGCAGCCCGCAAGGCCCGGGAACTGACCCGGCGCAAGACCGTGCTGGAAAGCGGCAGCCTGCCCGGCAAACTGGCGGACTGTTCGGAGCGGGACCCCGCCAAATGCGAGATTTTCCTGGTGGAGGGGGACAGCGCAGGAGGCAGTGCAAAAACCGGCCGGGACCGGTTCTTTCAGGCCATCCTGCCCCTGAGAGGCAAGATCCTCAACGTAGAGAAGGTTCGCATCGACCGGGCCCTGTCCAACAACGAAATCAAAGCCATGATCACTGCCTTTGGCTGCGGCTACGGCGAGGAATTCAGCCTGGCCAAGCTGCGCTACCACAGGATAATCTGTATGACCGATGCCGACGTGGACGGCAGCCACATCCGCATCCTCATGCTTACCTTCTTCTACCGCTACATGAAGCCTCTGATCGAAAAGGGCTATGTGTACATCGCCATGCCCCCCCTGTACAAGGTCACCAAGGGCAAGAAGGAGTACTACGTCTACAATGACCAGGAACTGGAGAAACTCCTCCAGGAAATCGGTCGCGACCCCAAGCCTGAGATTCAGCGCTACAAGGGTCTGGGAGAGATGTCCTCGGAGCAGCTCTGGCAAACCACCATGAACCCCGCCACCCGCACCATGATGCAGGTCACCCTGGAGGATGCCATCGCCGCCGACGAAATTATGTCCCTCCTGATGGGGGATCAGGTGGAACCCCGCCGCGAGTTCATTGAGGAAAACGCAAAACTTGTGACGGATCTGGACGTGTAACGGGGGATGGGAGACGGAGGAGTCTCAAAACCGCCGTCTCTTCCCACCTAATAAAGGAGCGTGACTGGGCACCATGTCCGAAATTCAGGATAAATTGATTCCCATGGACCTGGAAACGGAAATGAAAAAATCCTTCATCAGCTATGCCATGGCGGTCATTATCAACCGGGCGCTGCCGGATGTAAGGGATGGGCTTAAGCCGGTGCACCGGCGTATTCTATACGCCATGAACGAGCTGGGAATGACAGCGGATAAGCCCTATCGCAAATGCGCCCGCATCGTGGGCGATGTGCTGGGCAAATATCACCCTCACGGGGACAGCAGCGTATATGACGCCATGGTGCGTCTGGCGCAGGATTTCAGCATCCGTTATCTGCTGGTGGAAGGCCAGGGCAACTTTGGCTCCGTGGACGGAGACGGTGCGGCGGCCATGCGTTACACAGAAGCGCGTATGGCCAAGCTTACCAGTCATCTGATTGGCGAGATCGACAAGGATACGGTGGACTTTTACCCCAACTTTGATGAAACGCTGCTGCAGCCCACAGTACTGCCCAGCCGCTTCCCCAATCTGCTGGTCAACGGTTCCAGCGGCATTGCCGTGGGCATGGCCACCAACATCCCCCCCCACAACCTGGGTGAGGTGGTGGACGGCTGTGTATATATGATCGATAATCCGGACGCCTCCGTAACGGAGCTGATGGAATATATCAAAGGGCCGGATTTCCCCACCGGCGGCATTATCTTAGGCCAGGCGGGCGTTCGTGCCGCCTATGCCACAGGACGGGGCCGGGTGCTGGTGAGGGCCCGCACGGAAATCGAGCCCATGGCCAACGGCCGCAACCGAATCGTGGTGACAGAAATCCCTTACATGGTCAACAAGGCCCGGCTGGTGGAAAAAATCGCGGAGCTGGTGCATGAGAAGCGGCTGGAGGGCATCAGCGACATCCGGGATGAGAGCGACCGAAACGGCATGCGGGTGGTCATTGAGCTGAAAAAAGACGTACATCCCACCATCGTGCTCAACTATCTGTATAAGCATACCCAGATGCAGGAAACCTTTGGCGTGAACATGCTGGCCCTGGTGGACGGGGAACCCAAGGTGCTGACCCTGCGGGAGATGCTTTACCACTACATCCGCCACCAAAAAGAAGTGGTTACCCGGCGCACAAAATACGACCTGGACAAGGCCCTGGCCAGAGCCCACATTCTGGAAGGGCTGCTCAAGGCTCTGGATCACATTGATGAAATCGTGGAGATCATCAAAAAGAGCCCGGACGTCAACACCGCCCGGGAGCGTCTGATAACCACCTTCCTTTTCAGCGACAAGCAGGCCCAGGCCATTCTGGACATGCGCCTGGCCCGCCTTACAGGCCTGGAGCGGGAGAAACTGCAAGGGGAGTACGACGAGTTACAGAAAACCATCGCCTATCTGCAGGGACTACTGGCGGACGAGGTCCAACTGATGAACGTCATCAAGGAAGAAATGATTGCCATCCGGGATAAGTTTGCCGATGACCGCCGCACGGAACTGACCCATATTGAAGGTGAAATCGACATCGAAGACCTGATCCAAAGCGATGACATGGTGGTCACCATGACTCATTTTGGCTATGTGAAACGCTTGCCAAAGAGCACCTACCGGGCCCAGCACCGGGGCGGCAAAGGTGTCAGCGGCCTCACCACCCGGGAAGAGGACTATGTGGAGCGGCTGATTATCGTCAACACGCACCAGGACATCATGTTCTTCACCAACCTGGGGCGGGTGTATACCCTCAAATGCTATCAGATCCCCGAGGCAGGCCGGACCGCCCGGGGCATGGCCATTGTGAATCTGCTGCGCATCGCCGGGGAAGAAAAGGTTACCGCCATGATCCCCGTGCCAAAGGACATTGACAACCACCATCTGGTGATGATGACCCAGCAGGGCATGATCAAGAAAACCCCCTACAGCGAGTTTGCCAATCTGCGCAAGAACGGTCTCATTGCCATAACCCTCAAGGAGGAGGACCATCTGGTAGCGGTGGAACTCACAGACGGAGGCCAGAGCCTGCTCCTGGGCAGCCGCTATGGCAAAGCCATCCGCTTTAGCGAAGAGGAGATTCGCGTGATTGGCCGGATGGGTATGGGCGTGCGCGCCATGAAGCTGCGGGAGGGGGATGAGATGATCGATATGTCCGTCATCAGGGAAGGTCAGCAGGTGCTTTCTATCACCACCGGCGGTTATGGCAAGCGCACCGAACCGGACCAGTATCGGGAGCAGGGCCGCAATGGCATGGGGATCAACGCCATGAACCTTACCGAGAAAACCGGCCTGCTGGCTGCTCAACTGACCGTCTATGACGACGAAGACATCCTGCTCATCACCGACGACGGCACCATCATCCGCATGGCCGTGGCAGACATCCGCCAAAGCGGGCGTTCCACCCAGGGCGTTCGGCTGATGCGTATCGCCGAGGGCGCTCAGATCGTTGCCGTGGCCCGTGCCGAGCAGGAGCAGGAGGAGGACGCCATCGTATCGGACTTTGAAGAGGAGGGGCAGGAGGTCCTGCAGGGTGAAGAAAACAGCCTGAGCGAAACGGATGCCGCCCAGGCCGAATTGGAAGATACCGATATCTAAAGTAATACCCCTGTGTGGGAAAGGTCTCTTCATGAGGTTTGCCCACAGGGTCATCCAATGAGCAGATCCTGGGGAGCGGCGGGGCAGGGCTTCAAAGTCCTTGCTGCTCCCCCACCAGGCGCTTCAGCGTAATGCTCTTGATATGCCACTGGTTGTTTTCCTTCACCAGGCTTGCGCTATACATTGCCCCCTGCCACCTTGGAGGGCTTTCATAGCCTTCTCCGTAAAGAGCCTTGGCTGCTTCAGCGTTCTTGCCGTTCACCCGTCCGTCAATCCGGGGGATGGTCTCCACAAATTCTGCCCTGGCCGTGTTCTCCCAGGGCCAGCACCACATCCAGGTCATCTCAAGCCGGTGGTCAATACCGCGAATGGTATAGTAAATATATGGGCTTTTCTGGTCCAGTGCCAGCAGAAGGTTTTCGTCCCGCTGCAAATAGCTGCCTTGGAAAAATTTGTTCAGTTCCTCTGCCTTTTCCCCCATCATGATCACTTGGGCGCGCTTGGCCATACCGTCCTTGAGAATGATGGAAATATTGGCAGCGTTCATGGCGTAATAGAAGGTAACAGTGAACAGGCCCAAGACAACTGCCAGCAGCAGCATCCGTCCTGCCAGATACCAGATCAATCGGCGCAGCTTCTTCATAGGCTCCTCCCTTTGGGCGATCCTCCCGGGGGTCTACGGGTCATTATACAGGAAAGCACAGCGTTTCGCAACGCGGGAAGCGGATTGTCACCTTTTGCCACATCCTTCCCGCACAGCCTTTTTCCACCCTTGAAAACCCCTTTGGCCTATGATATGCTGTGGCCACGGGTCATCGGTAGGAGGTGCCTATGTTGTTACGGTTTCGCGTCCTGGCGCTGCTCCTTGGTGCGCTGCTTGCTCCGGCATGGAATGCCGCGGGTGCGTCAACCCTCAGCGGCCAGGGATATGCTCTTTTCACCCAGTACTACAAAGAGGACATCACCTTTATCAACACCAACGGCAACAGGCATCTCATCCCCCTGTCCATCGCAAAAACGTCCAACGGCCAGGACGGCCAGCCCATCGTCTACTCCTTGATGGGCGATACTCTGAACGTAACTCTGACCATGAACAATTCGGGCGATGTGATTGAAAGCTGTGTCATCACCCTGACCGCTCCCCCCGGCATGGAGTACGGAAACGCTGTCTATAACGATTTCGCCATTTCCGGCTATCAGAGCTATGCCCTGCTCATGGCCATGCATACCGACCCGGATCCGGCCAAGCGCTACGGGCTGGTGACGGATGTAGAAGCGGGCATTCTGGCCGGGAACGGCAGCTATCAGCGGCAACTGGGCGTGTATACCCTCACCTGCACCCGACAAAACAATGTAGCGGAACTCCGCTTTGAAATCAAAGCGCTTCAGGAGACACCACCCCCTTGGCCGGCAGTCGAAGAGGATACGGACATCCTCCCTTCGGGGGAACCTGAGGGCGAGGAAGAAGGGGGCGGGATGCTCTAAGCAACCCGCCCTCCTTGTTACGCCAATTCCTTTTCGATTAACTTGCTGAGCGCATACACGTCGGTATCCAGCTCCCGCTGGTCCGGCCCCTCTATCATTACCCGGACGCAGGGCTCCGTTCCGCTGGCACGAATGACCAGCCGTCCCCGGTCTTCATACTTCTTTTCCATCTCTGCGATCAGGCGAAGGATTTTGTCATTCTTGTCATAATCGTATTTTTTTCGATCATCCACATGAGCCGCGTACTGGCTTTGGGGCATCATCTGCATCACGGAGGACAGGCGGCTTAGGGGCTGCTGGGCAGATACCATGGCGCTGATCACCTGTACCGCGGTAATCAAACCGTCCCCGGTGGTGTTATGGTCCAGTAAAATCACATGACCGCTCTGCTCACCTCCCAGCACGTAGCCGGCTTCCAGCATCCGTTCCAGCACGTACCGATCCCCCACCTTGGTCTTTTCCAGCTTGATCCCATGCTTCTTCATGGCGATGTCCAGGCCCATGTTGCTCATCACCGTGGCCACCACCGTGTTGCCTCGCAGCTGGCCCTTCTCCTTCAAATACAGGGCCAGCATGGCCAGCACCTTGTCGCCGTTGATAAGCTGCCCCCGTTCATCCACGGCCATCAGGCGATCCGCATCCCCATCAAAGGCAAAGCCCACGTCCGCGCCCAACTCCCGCACCAATTCGCACAGGCGCTGAGGATGGGTGGAGCCGCAGTTTTCGTTGATGTTGGTGCCGTCGGGTTCGTGGTAATAACAGCTCACCTGAGCGCCCAGCTCGCGAAAGATCATGGGGGCCACCTCATAGCTGGCTCCCTGGGCGCAATCCAGTACCACATGCAGACCGTCCAGCCTCACACCGGTGGTTTCCTTCACGAAGTCCACATAGCGCCGGGTGGCGTTGCGCTGGCGCACAGGCCGTCCCACCCGTCCGCCCACGGGCATCTCCACGTCCTGGGGAAGGCCGCTATGAACCAACTCCTCAATTCGGTCCTCAATGGCATCGGGGAGCTTGTAGCCGTTCTTGTCAAAAAACTTGATGCCGTTGTACTCCACCGTATTGTGACTGGCGCTGATGACCACCCCGGCATCCGCTTCATAGTATCGGGTCAGGTAAGCGATTGCAGGGGTAGGCAGGACTTCCACGAGCACCGCCCGGGCTCCCACGCTGCAGATTCCTGCCACCAGAGCGCTTTCCAGCATTTCGCCGCTGATACGGGTATCCCGGCCTACCAGAATGGTGGGCCGGTGAACGTCGCTGGCCAACACCCAGGAGCTGGCCTGACCCAGGCGAAAGGCCAAATCACAGGTCAGTTCCACGTTGGCAATACCCCGAACCCCATCGGTTCCAAATAAACGAGCCATACTCATTCTCCTTTATTCGCGCCTTCAAAAATCAGCACGTCTTTGAGGAAGGCGATTGCCTTTTGAAGACCCTCGTTGGCAGACATAAGGCCGTCCTCATGCTCGATGGACAGTACGTCGTCATATCCTGCCAGACACAGGGCGCTGATGATGTCCTTCCACACAGGATAGCCATGGCCATATCCCACCGTACGGAATAGCCAGCTTCTCTCCGTCTGCCTGTTCATGTTTTTCACATCCAGCACACCGTTGATGGACGTGTTGTAGGGATCGATTTTGGTGTCCTTGGCATGGACGAAGTAGATTGCGTCCTTTAAATAGCGGATGGCGGCAACCGGGTCAATCCCCTGCCAAAAGAGATGGCTGGGGTCCAGGTTCGCGCCGATCAGCGGCCCCACGGCCTCCCGGAGCCGCAGCAGGGTTTCCGGATTATAAACGCAAAAACCCGGGTGCATCTCCAGAGCGATCTTCTCAATTCCATGGGCCGCAGCGAAGGCCGTGGTCTCCCGCCAGTAGGGGATGAGCACCTCTTTCCACTGGTACTCCAAAATCCCCTGGAAATCCTCCGGCCAGGAACAGGTGACCCAGTTGGGGGTTTTGTCCTCCGGGCTGCCGCCGGGACAGCCGCTGAAAGCGATGATGCGCTTCACACCCAGCTTCTCCGCCAGCAGCACCGCCGCAGTGAAATCCTCCCCAAATCCTTTGGCGATCTCCTTGTTGGGATGAACCGGGTTGCCATGGACAGACAGGGCCGCGATGCCAAGACCGTTGTCCGCAAGAATCTGTTGGAACTCTGCCCGTTTCACATCGTCCTGCAACAGCACAGCAGGGTCGCAATGGGCTTTTCCCGGAAAGCCGCCACAGCCGATCTCCACAGCCTGAACCCCGTTTGACGCCAGGAATTTCATCGCTTCCTCAAAGGGCCGGTCCCCTAAAATCACGTTAAAGACAGACAACTTCATCCCGTTGCTCCTCCTCCATATGGCTCCTTGCCGTCAAGGAGTTGTACCCTAATGTATTGCCAATTTTCAGTATACCGCGTCAGTGATAAAATATCAAGAAAAGATCCCCCACAAGATAATGGGTACTCATCGCGCATAGACGTAAAAACCCACCATGGATAGTTGACAGGGCCGCTCTCAGAATGATAGACTTCAAAGTGGAGAATAAGGCGAAGATGAGAACATTGCCAACTCTCCATCATGTGCATGGGGGTGACTCCCTGTTGTTTTTCAATGACAAGACGGGCACGCTTACCTTTGAAACAAGCCTGTGCCTTACGCCCTTCATGATTCGCAGGGACCTGATGGCTGCGCTTCAGGATGCGGGAAGCACGATCCACGACCTGGACAAGTCCGATATCCTGCCCTTGCCCGCTTTCGCGGTGGAAGGAGGCACCCTCGCACCGGTGTGTTTTTTACTGAATGACCGGTTGGTGGCGGTTACCTTGACGGCATCGTCTGTAGGGCAAAAAACTGCTCTTACCGGCGAGCAGCAGCGGGCTTTTCTGTTTGCCTCATTTCGGGCCAAGGACCCCTGTCCTGACACGCTTCGCAACTGCATCCTTCATGGCGGCTTTGGCTCCATTACCCTGTGCACGGACCCTCGCAGCGGTCATGCTTCCGCACGGATCGCCTGGTCATAAAAGATCCGCCCGGTTTCTTGAACATATTCCGGTTAAGGAGTGAACTACGTGCAGGCGGCTTTGATCCCTATTATGCGTGATTACCTGGTCCGTTTTCAACAGACCGCCATCAAGGAAACAGGGCGCAGGCCCTTGACATTCCTTAGATCCCCCATGGACGAAAAACTGGTGCTCCCCGGATGCCAGCGTCCCGGGTATGCCTTTTGGCAGCCGATTCCCTGGAAGGACGGCAATCCGCCCCTGGGGGAGGCTTCCGCCCTGTTTCATTCCACCATCATTGACTATCTCTCCATGTGTCAGTTTCTGGAAATCCGCTTCCGGCTCCCTGTCGCTCCCCTGAACAGCCCCCTCTCCTTTCTTTACAACCGTATTTTTGAAACCTACAAAAACACCGAAAACGCTCCCCCCTCCCGAGCCTTTGAGGAGGCCAGACTCTACCACAAGGAACATCCTGAACTTCCCCTCAACTACTGCATGGCCGCTACCTGCGATGCCGGGCCTGCCCTGCTGCTCAGTCTCCGGGCAGAGGACGGCCAAGCTTTCATCACCCGTGTAGACAGCGACGCTGACCCCCTGTATCTGAAACTCACCGTGGACCGGCTCCTGCCTAAGCTCAAATTCGTATACGATTTCTAGATCTGTTCACAGAGAAAGCAAGAAAGGAAGCCTCAGTCTCATGCTAGAAACCGCAAGGCAAAACAGCATTGTAAGCTATGCCGGCCTGTCCAAGCCCGCTTTGCTGAGCCTTGCCAAACAAGCCTTTGCCCAAGCGGATGACGAGGTGCCGGAGCGGTTTGTTTTCTTCCTACCGCTGTTTCCCTTTGAACTGATCCAGAATATGAACTATCTGGGGAACGTCCCCGTCCCTTCCCCAAAAGTGTCTCCCCTTGGCTTTTCCAGGGATCCCCAGGAATACCATGCCAAAATGTACCGCCAGTTTCCGGATTTGTACCAGGGCGATAACTACCGCCGCAACTTCGACTATGAGGGCCGCTTTACAGGCCGGGGCGTATTTACCGTAGATCCTGCCTGGATAGCCCGCTTCCCCCAGTTTGCCCCCTTTGCCGGAGAAAAGCTGATGATCTACCTGATCGGGGACGGTCCACAGGCCGTTGCCCTGCCCGAGAGCATCTACCCCCGGGGAGGCAAGTTTTTAGCTGCCCTGGAGCATCGCCTGCAGATTACCGGGCGGGTGGAGCAGTTTGTCCACTATCTCAAAGGCCGTGTCTCAGGCGGTGATGTGTATGACCCGGATCTCATCGGTCAGGAGTACCTGGCTCTGACCGGCCTATCCCCTGTGATGCTGCGCCAAAGCGAACTGAACCGAATGCTGCAGGATCTGAGCATCGCCCGGGCCCAGCAAAACGACACCACGGCCGCAGGCCTTTTTACCGAAAGCGCGAAAAGGGCGGAAAACCTTTGCCAGTATGTGCCTTATCTCTACGCTTGCGACACCTTTGAGCCCACGTCGGTGACCAAGCATACGGCTCGTCTGTTTCAGCCTGCCTTTAAAGATTTTGACTTTATCAGCAACCTTTGGATCCCCTATCAGGACCTGGTTGGCTATGTGAACCGGGAAACCATGACCGTGAACATGCAGCGGCTCTGCGAAGGCTATCAGATCGCCCCGATATACGATCCGCTCACAGGGGGCGGGCGCTATCCCGACATGCTGCGGGGACTCATTGTCCGGGACCGGGACATTCCCATGCTGATGGGGGATGTGTTGAACAACCCTGCCTATGGTAGCGGCATGAACCCCCTGGGAATGATCGGGAAACAGGTTTTCATCCCGGAAAGCCGGGAATTGATTCGTCAGAGAAAGCTGGCCATGGAGCCGTTGGACTTTGAGGTGGAAAACACGCAGCTCTCTGCAGAGGCTTACCAACACGCCATGATGCGCAGCGCCCTGCAGGAATACAAGGGGAATCTTGTGGACGCCATGTATTGCCGGGAGGCGACTCTATCACAAATCCCCGAAGAAACCCACGCTTATGAAACCGCCAAGGCTTCTCTGGACAGGAAAGTGGCCCAAAAGCAAAAACAGGTGGACACAGCCGGAGAGCGCTGGAAGCACTGCCAGGTCAGTGGCTATGACGCGGACATCGACTATCTGCGGCGCAAGCAGCACTCACGGGAGGGCATGCCCCAGGAGGATAAGCAACCGCCTATGCCTTTTGCTGTGGACCCCCAGCGGGAGCAGAGCATTGAAAGCGGTTATACCATGCGCAACAATGCTCAGCGGCTATCCTATCCGGAGGCAATGATAACACCGCCAGAGGCACCCACTTTACCGCTGAAGGTGCGATGTGAAGCGCCCCCCTCCCCGGAAACAGCCAGGAATGCATCCCAGAGCAGCGCCCGGAAGCCGACCCCTGAAAACGAGACCGATAACACCGCCCAGGCATCCCAAGACAGTCCGGACTCCTCCCAGGCCGAAATTCCCCCCCGTACCCCAGCCTCATTTCAGTCCCTGTCTGAGAAACTGCTGTACAAACAAATCGATCCCACAGCCCCCAAGCTGGCCAGCATCGTACGCCGGGAAAGCGAAGCCCGGGTCCAGGTGGAGAACAAGGATGGCAAGATGGCCTCTTTAAAGGAGGGCACGGCATGCAACAAAAAAGTGTACTGAAAGGAATGCAAATCTCCCGCACCATCCCCTATCGGGACCCTGATGCCCTCTTTGCTCTGGCCGGTACGGACGGCAACGGACAAAACGCCTACCTGCCCATTGGCGACAGTATGTTAAGCCGACATATGCTTTTACTGGGTGCTCCCGGCACAGGCAAGAGCAACCTGATGTCCCACTTCCTGCGCAATATCCGCGCCAACCTAACCCAGACCGATGTTCTGGTCGCCCTGGATCCTGCCGGAGAATACTATAAGGCTTTCTACCAGCCGGGGGATATTGTCTTTTCCAATGACATCCGTTCCAGCGGTGAAGCAGGGGAGGCCTACTGGAACCTGTATTCGGAGCTTTGTGAGGATGACAAGGTCATTGAGGACGCCTCCTTCCTGTGCGACCTGCTGTTTGGTGAACACATCCGGGGGACAGCGGAACCCTTCTATGCCAATGCCGCCCGCGATCTTTTCATGGCCCTGATCGTATACCTGCGCCGGAGAGGCGATAAGGAACTACAAAACAACCTGGCCCTGCGTGAACTTCTCGACGGCTTTGACTTTGAAAGCATGCGCTCCATCCTGGAGCAGGAGCCGGACCTGCGCGCCCTGGCCTCCTACCTGAGCAAGCCGGACAGCCCTGAAACCCTGGGTGTTGTGGCCGCCTTGCAGCAAGCCGCCAGAGAACTTCTGCAAGGCTGCTTCTGCCAGGATGGATCACTGGGCATGCGCCCTTTGATCAGGGCCAAGGGCGGCAAGGTAATCTTCGTATGCTATGATCCTTCCCACGGCAACATGCTTCGCCCCTTGTATGCTGCGCTCATTGATCTGTGCATGCAGGAAGCCCTCAGCCGCAAGGAGAATGAAGGAAGCGTGTACCTGCTGCTGGACGGCATCGCGGCCTTCCCGCCCTTTCCCCACCTGGAGGATGCCCTGCTGCTGGGCAGAAGCAGGGGCCTGAAGATTATCCTGTCCGCCATGAGCGTCAGCCAGCTGCAAAACCGCTACGGCTCTGCGGTTACCCAAAGCCTGGTCTGCTCCTTTGGTACCACCGTGGTGTTCCGCCTCCACGACCGGCTCAGCCGGGATTTCGTGAAGGGTCTCTATGGCCGCCACCGGGTGGTGGAAAGCTTTGCATCCACCGTACAGATACGCAACATCATTGAACAGGTAATGGACCAATACATTATTGAGGATGAGGACATTACCGCCCTTCAGACCCTCGAATGCCTCATCGCCACCATGCATTACCCACCCTTCTGGTTCCGCCTCAGGCCTTATGGCGGGTAAGTCATCCACAAAGGAGGTCTTCCCATGAATATCACCCCCAGGGACATTGCCAAAATGCTGGATCACAGCACCTTACAACCCGACTTGACCCAGGAGGACATCCGCAAGGGCTGCGAAATTGCCCTTGCATACGGCACCGCCAGCGTCTGCGCCCGCCCCGGGGACATCCCCCTGGTGACGCAGTTGCTCCAGGGAAGCGACGTAAAGGTCTGCACGGTGATTGGCTTTCCTCATGGCAACCACAAGCCCGAGATCAAACTGGCCGAGGCCCGCATTGCATTGGAGGACGGCTGCCAGGAACTGGACATGGTTCTGAACATCGGCAGGCTCATTGCCGGCGATACCGCTTATGTTCAGGATGAAATCCAGGCCATATGCGACCTGGCCCATAGCCGGGATACAAAGGTGAAGGTGATCCTGGAAACCTGTTACCTCACCGACGAGCAAAAGAAGCTGGCATGCGGGCTCTGCGCCCAGGCAGGGGCAGACTGGGTAAAAACCAGCACCGGCTATGGCTCTGGCGGCTGTACCCTCCACGACCTGCGCCTGATGCGCGCTTGTGTGCCCCCCAGTGTGCAAGTGAAGGGATCCGGCGGCATCCGGGATCTGGATACCGTATTGGCAGCCCGGGTCATCGGAGCCAGCCGCTGCGGTGTTTCCGCCACCCGGAAGATTATGGAGGAAGCCAAGAAGCGTTATGCGGAGGGTACATTGACAGAACCCATGGATTTAAAAGAAATGGAGGGCGGGTACTGACCCCGCCCCCGGCACTTCGCCAAATTGGTACAAGAAAGCGGCCCTCTCAACGGAGAAGGCCGCTTTGTAACATAGAATATTATGCGTTGTCACCCTTGAAAATCTGAATCGTCAGCACACCCCGGCCGTCGCTCTCCGCCAGAATGCGGATGGGAAAATCATAGTCATTGCGGAAAACCAGGTTCAGGTTGACATTTCCCACTGCCGCGTCCGTGTGCTGAGGCAGATATCTGGCGCTACCCGGGCCGTGGGGGCGGCGGTAGAGAATCGAGATTCCCGGCAGCTGACGGATGGTATTGTACAGCGTGCTGCTGCTTTGGCAGGTGCCGCCGCCGTAACCCAGCTGTGTGCCTCCGTCAATCAGTACCGGCGCAGGGAAATATCCGTTGGATTTCTTGTAGGGGCCTATCTGGGCATTAAAATCCAGCTGTTCTCCAGGCTGCATCACCCGGGTCATCAGTTCGCAGCTGCGTACGATGTTCTTGCAGCGGCCTTCATTGCCCTCCGCCCCGGTATTGTAAGCAAAGTAACTGGAAAATGCCGCGATGGGGGTTTGGGAGCTCATGGGATCAATGGTGGGGGCCACCACGGTCATGTTGGTGAGCAACCGCGCGTCCACATATCCATAGCCGCGCCAATAGTAGATTTTTGCGAATCCGTTCACAAACTCAATGATCGCGATCCTATTCCCCTTGCCAAGGATGATGGGGTTGATCTCCTCGCTGACTCTGGGAGCCTGATAGACATAGGCATCCTCAGTCAGGGTGGCCACATAGCTCATGGGCATGACTCCATAGGGGGGAGTGGTAGAAGGGTCCAGCACCGTGCAGTTCTCGTCAATGCAGGTTCTCAGCACGTAGCCCACCGTGCCCTCATACTCCACCAGCACAAAGGATGGATACACCTTATAGATGGTGACCTCTTTCCCCTTGCCCACCTGACCCAGGACCTGGCTGTCCGTATCCTGGGCATAGCGGATGCTGGCAACGTTACCGGTGGCGGTCATCAGCTTGATTTTGGTCCGGTACAAAGGAGACAAACCCTGGATGCTGGGCGACCCCATATCGTTTTCATCCGCCACGGATACCGCCTGCTCATCGTCTACAGGCAGGTCCTCCTCAGCGACGCCCTCGTCAATGGCCTCCTGGATCAGCGTTTTTTCTTCGGCAGGAGCCGCCACATCCTGGGCGGCATCCTCTGCGCCTGCCGCTATGAACGGCAGGATCATGATACAAAAAAGCAATATGGCAACCAGGCGTCTCAACCCTGTCATCCCGCGTGTCACCCCTTATGGCACAGTGGACCCCGCAAGGCCGCCGCAAAAAGCGTGAATCTTCGGAGCGGTTCCATTATATCACATTTCAGGGGAGAACCGCCGGGGCGGGAGAAAATTTACAGAAGCAAATGCCTCAGTCTCTTTACCATCACGATCTAGCGGACGCCCTCTTCGCCCACTGTCACGGTGTTGCTAAGGATATCGGCAAAGCCCTTGCTTTGGTATCCCTCCACCAACAGCGCGGCCTCGTACATCTTTCCCAGTTCCATGCCCAGGCTTTCCCACGCCTTCATGTGCTCGCTGACAGAGATGGTTCCGCTGGCGCGCTTGGAGGTACGCACGCTCCAGTACTGCTGAAAGGTGGCGGTGCCTTTGATAGAGGGCTGATTCGTACGGGTGGTTTCATAGATGTCATAAGTTCCGCCGTCCACGGTAATGCTGCCCTTGAGCGCCGCTCCCGGCGGACGCCAGTTCCCCCAGCTGTCCACCACGTAGTATTCCACAAGGGGATCGGAGGTCCATCCATACACACACAGATAGGAATTGCCCTCCGGACGGTAGTCGCAGTCATAGGTGACGGATATGTCCCCAAGCTCCTGGTATGTCTTTGTCTCATCAAATTTGATGCCCTTGCGGAACAGCGCGTTGTTGATGTCGCTCCAGGTGCAGCTGAACGTGCCGCCTTCCTTAAGAGTCATGCTGGTTGTGCCTGAATCCTTCCACAGCTCATAATCAAATCCGTCATGGGTACCCAGCTCATTCCCGGTGATGGTTTTTTTCGCCTCCGCTCCTTGCGCGACGGGAACGCACGCCGCAAGGGCAAGCATTATCACGAAAAGCATGCTTAGCTTCCTTTTCATTATGGTCTTCTCCTTTCACCGGATGCGGAAAGCCCATGCCGGTTACACCCCGATATACCCCTTGAGCGTCTTTAATGTATTCAGCACGCCGTCCATATGGCTGCGCTCATACCCGTGGCTGGCATACACCCCCGCGCCAATGAGCCCATGGCGCACATCATGCCCCGCCTGCAGCGTCGCTTCCACGTCTGATCCGTAATGGGGATATACGTCCACTGCGTAGTCTGCTCCCTCCCGCTTCGCCGCGTCAATCAGCTTTCCCACCACCCCGTAGTGATAAGGCCCCCCGGAATCCTTCGCACAGATGGAGACCTGCCTCTCCGTGCATTGCAGCCCCTCTCCCACGCAGCCCATGTCAACGCTGATGCACTCGGTGACGCCCTCGGGCACAGGGCCGGCGCCGCCGTGACCCACCTCCTCATAGACGGTCACATGAACCCAAACCCGGCGGCAGGGGGCAAATCCCTGATCACGCATATATTTGGCCAGTCCCAAGAAAATGCCCACCGACAGCTTATCGTCCAAAAAGCGGCTCTTGATATAGCCGGAGGCAGTGACCCGGGTTCTCGGGTCAAAGCAGACCATGTCGCCCACCTGGATGCCCAAAGCCCTGGCCGCTTCAGCAGTGGCAGCATCCTCATCCAGCAATACCTCCATGGTATCAAAGCCGCGCTTTGTGTCGCCATAGCTTCCGTTGACATGCACCGAAGCGTTCATCAATTGCAGCGTGCCCTCATACACCTGGCCTGCCCTGGTATACACGCGAACATTTTCCGCTTCGGCATTTTCCGGGCGCATGCCACCCAGGTTGGTCACACGCAGCCGGCCATTGGATTTCACTTCCGCTACCATAGCCCCCAGTGTATCTGCATGAGCTTCCAGCAGGAGGCCATCCGCATCGTCCTCCCCGCCCAGGTCCACCAGTACGCCGCCCTTTTGGGTCAGCCGCGTATCATAGCCCAACGCCTCAAATGCCTGTTTTGTCCATTCCGCCGCATTCCGGGTAAATCCCGAGGGGCTGTCGATAGCCAGCAAGGTCACGGCCTGTTCGATTGCGTAATTCGCGTATTGAAGATCCATCATGATCCTATGCCTCCTGCGAAATGATTTGGGGTTATGATAAGGAAACGCCCGAGAGCATTCGCTTTCGGGCGTTTGGTGCGGCCAAGAGGACTTGAACCTCCATGAAGAAACCTTCACTAGAACCTGAATCTAGCGCGTCTGCCAATTCCGCCATGGCCGCATATGGAAGGGAGCACACCAAGGGAAACGGGAAAATGGTGGATGGGGGTGGATTCGAACCACCGAAGTCTGTGACGGCAGATTTACAGTCTGCTCCCTTTGGCCACTCGGGAACCCATCCATGGTAGGGAAAACCGGATTGGAGCTGGCGA
>JAAYDR010000049.1 GCA_012729115.1 Clostridiales bacterium
GCTCGACGGCCTGTACCAAAGACGTGGTACTGTTCGCGCCGTACCCGCCCGTGACGTAGGTGTATTCGCTCTGGAACATCGGGCGCTCATTCTGAACGTCCACGTAGAAGCCCCGCTGCGATACCCGGCCCAGGCCGTCGTAGGCATAGGTCAGCTTCCGCTTGCTCGTCTCGTCGGGCTCTCCGGTTTCGATCATCCGGGCGCTCTCGTAGGTCAGGGCCGTGGGCTTGCTTTCCGTGTCGTATTCGGCGGAGATGGTGAACTCGCTGCGGGTATCGTCCGGTTCCTCGATCCGTTCATGGAGCACGCTGGGCTGCTCAAACCGGTTATACTCCTGGGACAGCCGGTATTTCAGGACCTTGTTAAGGACCCCGTTCAGGACCTCGTTCTCGTACAACTCCGCCTCCACGGGCCGCTCCGCCAGGTCGTAGGCCATCCTGGCCTCCCGGCCCAGTTCGGCGTCCTTCACCCGGCTTACCGCTCCATTGGCCCCGTACTCGTAGGTGAAGCGGGGGTCCTCCGCGTCATCGTACCGGATACCCGCTACCCTCTTGAAGCTGTCATAGGTGTACCGCACCGCACCCTCATTGCCGTAGGTCACCGCCTCCAGCAGCTTGTCCCCGCTGCCGCTGTAATGGTTTTCGCTGAGGGTTTGTCCCGTCTCCCCATCCCCCACCTTCACCTTCGTCTGGTTCCCCAGGGCGTCCGTCTCAAAGGTATAGGTCACGTCCGGCGTATCCCCGGTGGTGTTGTGGCTGATGGTTTTCAGGCGGTCCTTGTCATAGGTATACTCGTTCCGGTATACCTTGGCTTCCTCACCGGTGCCCACAGTGGTTTCCACGCTGGTCATCCGGTTGGTTGCCTCATCATACAGATAGTTCACCGTCTGCCCCATGACGTCCGTGGCGGACTGCGTCAGCCCCTTGATGGGATCAACGCTGGTATACGATGTCTGCCCCCTGGCGTCCGTGGCGCTCACCGCGTAATTCCCGTCCGCCGTGTACGCCGTGTACGTCCGCATGAACCGTCCGTCGCTCTTGGCCCGCACAGTGTTTTCCGCCGCGTTGCCAAAGGCGTCGTACTTCGTTTCGGCGATCACCCCCAGGGGCGTCTCGCTCCGCAGCGGCAGATGCTTCTTCTTTTGCGCGTCGTTATCCCCATAGAAGAAGGTGTACTTGTCGTTCTCCTCCCGCCCCGGCTGCATATAGCTTTCCATGTTGTCAAACTTGTCGTACTCCGCCTTGTCCTTCTGCCCCAGCAAAGTGGATACCGCCGTCACGTTGTTCTTCTCGTCGTAGGCGAAGTTCTGGCCATAGTATTCCTTGGTGAAGGATACCGCGCCGATCTGGGCCTCGTTCAGGTTTTCGTCATACTCGATGAACACCCGGACCTTCCGGTACGCCGCCGGAGCCACCGCCGCGCCGCAGGCGTACTGCCAGTCCACCCATTCCTCGTTCCAGTCCGCCGTGCCGCCGTCGGCCCACACGCCGTTCCTCTTCTGGAAGCTCACCCGCAGGCGGAAGGCACGGTTTTCCCGGTCGGGCGCGGCCCAGGTTCTCGCCCAGCCCCCCACCACATAGCTGTCGCCCTTCCCGCCCTGGATATCCAGCTCCTGGTACACTCCGTTTTTCTTTCCCGGTGCGCCCAATAGCCGCAGGCAGTTGGCTCCCAAATCTTTGGGCGTGTACTCACTTTCCGACGCCGGGGCAATGACCGCCTTCTCCTTGTCGGGCAGTTCCACGCTTCCTTCGGAGGACGTCCACCCTTCCGGCAGTTCCCCAACCGCCAGCATGCTGAAGTTCGCGTTTTGCAGCAGGCTGTTCCGGTTGGCCAGCGCCCCCCGTTCCAGCTGCGCCCGGTCAAACCAGCACGCGCCTCTGCCCTCCGCGGCCAGCACCCGGCAGCGAACCGTCGCCGCCCGGGGCAGGTTCATCGTGCAGGTCAGCCGCAGGGGCGCGCCAACCCTCCTGACCCGCTCGCTGGTCACCCTCTGCCATTGACCGTTGTCGTCCTTCCAGGCCAGCTCGGCCCAGGCCAGGGCGTCGCCGTCGCTGCGCACATACACCGAGAAGGTGTACTCCCCTGCCTCGCAGGGCTTCAGGTATTCCGCATAGGAGGTTTCCTCATCCTCCGCCCACTTGGGCGCGGGGCGCTCCAGGCGCAGGGGCTTCAGATCCACGGGAGCAACATCGTTTTCCCGCTCTTTGTCGTCTGTGCCGATCACGCCGGTCTTCCACCCGCTGTCCCCGGTGAAGTCGTGCATGTCCAGCAGATCGTCGCACTCATACGCAAGTTCCAGTTCCGGCTGAGCGATGATCTTGGTTATTCTTATGTTGCTTGCCGTATGTTGTCAGTATGACCTTTCAGATGCTGGTTGTCGGGGGCGCGGGTTCCATGGTTAAAACCTTCTTTTTCGTTGCTTAGGGATGGAAAGTAATGTATAATAAAATAGCTATCCAACGTAAGATAAAACAGCTATGAATTGGCCAAATTCAGTGGAAGGACAAACAGTGAAGGAGAAGTAAGAATGTCAGCCTCCAGAATCAAAACAAATGTGTGGGTTATATTGCTTTTGGTGGTATGCCTTTGTACTGTATTGCAGGGAAGCACAGCGCTTGCCGAGACAGAGCCGTTCATCCCCCCCATTTTACTGGACGGTATAGGACAAGCTGTGTTTTCTTTTTCCGCTGAGTGCAAGCCGTTATACTGGGCAGATCAAGAAGGGCTTTTTTTCATTGGCGGCGATGGCCAAGACCGTTTGAATTATTGGAAGTTCGGTGATCCTTCCATTCAACTCATACAGACTGTAGCGCAGGAACCCGCTTTCAACCAAGAGCTTCGCAATCTTCAACTATTTCAGCAGTCAGACTGCCTTGTTGCCTTTTATTATCCCCATGGAACAGTAAGCATTTTTGAAGACGTAGCCTGGCACACCGTCGGAAAGGTGAAGGTGTCAGATCCGGTCGTTAGTGACTTCGCTTTCGATCACGTCATTGGACTTGTGCGCGACGGCGAATCGTATTGGTTCTTGGTAAGGTCAAAGTCTGACCTTGAAAGAAACGCCCTGATCCATTATTCACTGTCCGCAGAAAAATGGACAGTGACCACAACAAACGGTGTTGAACAAATAGCTCCCTACAAACCAGGCCAAATCCTTGTATATGTCGCCGGTAGCATCAGAACTTATTCGCTTGGTTCACAATTATTAGGTGAAAGCGTCGTATTGGCGGATCAACCACCTGCGCCCTTTGTTTATGATGCTAAAAGTGATCGCTTGTTTTATATGTATCAAGGTGACATTTATCAAAAACGGAGTGGGCAAGACAAGGAGCTTGTGCGTGTCATCGATACTACATTTGCCCAACATGATGAAGACTCAGGCTGTGAAGACTCAGTTTGTGAAGATTCAAATTGGGAAGACGGTCCCTACTTTCGTGAAAAAACACCTGTTGAAACACTCCTTCCGTTGCCCAATGGCCAGCTCATGTATGGGTGCCAAGAGTTGTGTTTTGTAACCAATGTCGATCCCATCATTGGAAACGTGAAAGAATTACATATTCATGGGCACGCGAGCCTTCTTTCCAATGGCCTTTATATGCTTACCCATCCAAACGTGCAAATTGAGCAATGTTTTTTTGAGAGCCAATCCGTGGAGCATCCGGTAGATGTATTTTTCACGAGCACTTCTCGTAATCTGTCCCGCGACATTGCGGAAGGGAAAACCCAGGATCTATCCAAGTCCGCGGCCATCAGCCAAAGAATCGCTTCCTATTTGCCGCAGATTCAGGATGCAATCATGGCCGGCGAAAAACCAATGGGGCTGCCGACAGGTCTTTGGTTTAGAACATGGCAATACGACCAAGCAAAATGGAACGAGATTGGACTGCCAGACCCGCCGCGAACCGTGGACGAGCTCTTTGATCTCATCACGCTTTGGAATGAACAGTATGCCAAACAGTATCCGGATCAAGAATTGTTGGGCAGCGGCGCGCTATTTAATTACAAATCCGCCCTTTTGCTAACAATCATAGAGCTTTACACGTATGAATACGCAACAGAAAAGGAACCCCTTAATTTCGATACGCCTGAATTCCGAAACCTTTTGGAACGCATCATTGCAGCCCCGGATCTTCCTACTGACGAATGGGGTGCATTGCTGAAAGATAGGGAGGCATTCTATCGAATAGAACGTTCAATTTATGATATGGATTGGAACGGGGGCTTTCCAGAATTCAAAAACATTTTTCCACTGCAGCTCTATGGGGATCGGCCCGTGAAAATTCCCGCGGATTTGGAGATGCTTTGCATTTCAAGCAGCGCACCTTCCCCTGATCTTGCGCTGGAGTATCTCACCTTTATGGCAGAGTTTCAAACCGTTTATGAACCTGAGACCACCTTCGTCATGACCGGCGGCGTTGAGCCTCTGCCCGTTTATCCCACGCATTTTTCGGCCTTTCAGGCGCCGGCGGCGCTTGGCCTCGGCTTATCCGCCGATGGGCTGACGGTTCTTGATTCGTTTTTCGGTACAACCATTAGCCCGGCCACTTTGGCCTATTACAAGCAAGCCGCGCCCTACTTCTTTTTTCCGGAAACCTTTTTCTACGCCGATGATTTTGTCTCTGATCAAGCCAAGCCATGGGAAGATGATGGACTATATTATGATAAGATTCTTTCTGCTGACGCATTCATAGCCATGTTGAACCAAGAAGCGAAGGAAGTGTATGAGACAAACAAGTGAGTGGTAGTGTCTGTCTACGAAAAACAAACACGTGCCAAGCGATTGCAGCTTGGCACGTGTTGTTTTTCCTTTTCTTCTTTATTGCCTCCTTGTGCTTCTAAATCCCCATGTACCAGGTGTCTGTCTCATCGAAGAAAAAAGCATTCGACTTACCCTCGTCATCTAGGGTACCACAAGAATCCCATTTTCCTATGCCTGTCAACAGCTCAAGCACGGGCCCTCCGTTTGTTGATGAATGAAAAACCGCTAGTTCACCAGATTCTGTTGTGACCACTTTGCCACAATGTTTTTTCGTCTGATAAACTTCCATTCCATCTACGAGTTGAGATAGATCCGTTAATACCTGCAAGCCTCCTGTTATGTGACTTTTTCTCTTAGGTACACTGCTACTCCCACCATAAATTCCCCTCAGAAGATACGCACAGCAAACATGAATTATACCGCTCTTGCGGTATATCCCGTATCTGTAATGCTCACATTCCTTGCCACAGCCCTCATCCCCAGTATGCTTTTTATTCAATTCATCATATGTAAGCGAATAGTCGTATGCCTCTGGGTCTGCAAGAATAGCATTGATGGCGGCAGCTTGTCTAGCAGTGGTGCCAGTGGACGCTGCTACACGCCTTCTTTTTCGACGAGTTGGATTTTTCCAATTTAAATAGACATTTTGATCAAAATCATCGTCAGCATACATACCAGTAGAATCTGTATATCTGGTCGGAGCATTCCAGCAGTAGCAAGACAAGTTATGGCTCAGAAGCCTCGCAACCTCTCCCAGCACTACATCCGCATTGACAAACCGCCCCCACTGTGGATCATAGTACCTGCTTCTCAGGTAATACAGTCCCGTCTCCTCGTCCCACTCATACCCCCTGTACCTAAACGGATTGTCATGACCCAGGGTCTCCGCCATGCTTCCTTCGCTTGTGACGGGCTTACCCCAGGCGTCGTATCCATATTGTACCACCGGGGTACCGTCCATGTCCACAATTCCGGTCACATCACCTTGTAAATTATGGAGGTAGGCATAGTCGGTGCCGTTGTACCGTACAATCGCCGGTCTGCCCTGGGCGTCATAGAAGAAGTGCATCTGGGTGGCGTCCTCACCGCTTGGGTTGTTGGGGCGCTTGCGGATGTGAGTGATCTTCTTCCCGTTCAGGGTGTACAGAGTATCCACTCCATTGGCGCTTTTCTTCACCCTTAGGCCAGTATGGTCATAGGTGAACTGGGCATCCACCCCGTTTCCAACCGCGCTATGCAGCATCCGCCCGGCCTTCCAGGTATATGCCCATCCGTCATAGCTCAGCGGGTTGCCAATTGCATCATAGGTAATGCCATTGCCGCCATAGGCCGTCAGCTTGTCCTTCCAGGTGGGATCATCATAAACATAGGGGATGGTCTGCGCCGCTGTCAAATTGCTCAGGTCCTCGGCCTGGGTATACGCATACCGCTTCTTCTCCAGGATGTTACCGCCCTGGTCATAGGAATACGTCCAGGTGGCCTTCTCCCGCTGGTCATTGACGCGGATCAGTTGCCCCAGAGCGTCATAGGCATAGGTGGTATCATATCTGGCTCCCAGGCTCGCAACCTTCAGCGACAGCGAGCCACCCTCCGCCACGCCCAACAACGGTTCCCCGTTCCAGGTCAGGCCGCTCAGGTTCAGCCCATCCACAATCGCCGGACCCTGCCAGCTTTCCTTGACGATGTTTCCCCGCTCGTCATACCAGTACTCGTGCTTGCCGCCCGCCTGCTCAATGGTCCGTACCAAGGACGTGGCACTGTTCGCTCCGTACCCGCCCGCCGCGTAGGTGTATTCGCTCTGGAACATCGGTTGTTCACTCTGCGCGTCCGCGTAGAACGCCCGCTTCGCCATTCGGCCCAGGCCGTCATAGGCATAGGTCAGCTTCCGCTTGCTCGTCTCGTCGGGCTCTCCGGCTTCCAGCATTCGGGCGCTCTCGTAAGTCAGGGCCGTGAGCTTGCTTTCCTTGTCGTACTCTACGGAAATGGTGTACTCGCTGCGGGTATCGTCCGGCTCCTCGATCCGCTCATGGAGCACGCTGGGTTGCTCAAACCGGTCATACTCCTGGGCCAGCCGGTATTTGAGAGCCCCCTTCTCGTACAATTCCGTCTCTACGGGCCTCTCCGCCAGGTCGTAGGCCAATCGCGCCTCCCGCTCCAGATCCGTGTCCTTCACCCGGCTCAGAGCCCCATTGGCCCCGTACTCGTAGGTGAACCGGGATTCCTCCGCATCATCGTACCGGATGCCGGTGGTGCGCTTGAAGTCGTCGTAGGTGTAGCGCACCTTCCCGCCGTTGCCGTACTCCACCGCCTCCAGCAGCTTGTCTCCGCTGTCGCTGTACACATTGGTGGAAAGCGCCTGTGCCCCAACGCTCACTGTGGTGGGATTTCCCAAGGCGTCCGTCTCAAAGGTATAGGTCACGTCGGGCTCACCCCCGGTGGTATTGTGCTTGACGGTTTTCAGGCGGTCTTTGTCATAGGTATACTCATTCCGGTAGACCTTGGCGTCCTCACCGCTCCCCACAATCGTCTCCGCGCTGGTCATCCGGTTCGCGCTATCATACTGATAGCTCACAACCTGCCCCATGACGTCCGTGACAGACTGCGTCAGCCCCTTGTCCGGATCAACGCTGGTATAGCTCGTCTGCCCCCGCGCATCCGTACTGCTGACCGCGTAATTCCCATTCGCCGTGTACGCCGTGTACGTCCGCATGAACCGCCCGTCGCTCTTGTCCCGCGCGGTACCCTCTGTGGCGTTGCCAAAGGCGTCGTATTCGGTTTCGCTCACCAGCCCCAGGGGCGTCTCGCTCCGCAGCAGCAGATGCCGCTTTTTCTCCGCGTCCGTATCCCCATAGAAGAAGGTGTACTTGTCGTTCTCCTCCCGCCCCGGCTGCACATAACTGGTCAGGTTGTCAAACTTGTCGTACTCCGCCTTGTCCTTCTGCCCCAGCAAGGTGGACGCCGCCGTCACGTTGTTCCTCTCGTCATAGGCGAAGTTCTGGCCGTAGTATTCCTTGGTGAAGGATACCGCCCCGATCTGGGCCTCGTTCAGGTTTTCGTCATACTCGATGTACACCCGGACCTTCCGGTACGCCGCCGGGGCCACCGCCGCGCCGCAGGCGTACTGCCAGTCCACCCATTCCTCATTCCAGTCCGCCGTGCCGCCGTCGGCCCACACGCCGTTCCTCTTCTGGAAGCTCACCCGCAGCCGGAAGGCGCGATTTTCCCCGCCGGGCGCGGCCCAGGCTCTCGCCCAGCCCCCCACCACATAGCTGTCGCCCTTCCCGCCTTGGATATCCAGCTCCTGGTACACGCCGTTTTTCTTTCCCGGCGCGCCCAATAGCCGCAGGCAGTTTTCCCGCAAATCCATGGGCTTGTAGGTGCTTTCCGACGCCGGGGCAATGACCGCCTTCTCCTTGTCGGGCAGTTCCACGCTTCCTTCGGCGGACATCCACCCTTCCGGCAACTCTCCCGCCGCCTGCGTGCTGAAGTTCGCGTTTTGCAGCAGACTATGCCGGTTGGCCAGCGCCCCCCGTTCCAGCTGCGCCCGGTCAAACCAGCACGCGCCCCTGCCCTCCGCGGCCAGCACCCGGCACCGAACCGTCGCCGCCTGGGACAGGTTCAGGGTGCAGGTCAGCCGCAGGGCCGCGCCAACCCTCCTGACCCGCTCGCTGGTCACCTTGTTCCATTGACCGTTGTCGTCCTTCCACGCCAGCTCGGCCCAGGCCAGGGCGTCCCCGTCGCTGCGCACATACACCGAGAAGGTGTACTCTCCCGCCTCGCAGGGCTTCAGGTATTCCGCGTACGAGGTTTCCTCGTCCTCCGCCCACTTGGGCGCGGGGCGCTCCAGGCGCAGGGGCTTCAGGTCCATGGGGGCAACATCGTTTTCCCGCTCTTTGCCGTCTGTGCCGATCACGCCGGTCTTCCACCCGCTGTCCCCGGTGAAGTCGTGCATGTCCAGCAAGTTGATCACCAACCGCTGGAGCTTTGACACCGCCTCCGGCGTGTTCGGCTTGCCCATGCTGAATTTGGCGAAGGACGCAAACCCCAGCTCGTCGTGCACCGCCACCACGTTGCCGTAGTCGTTGAACTGGTAGGTCAGGACCTTGCCATTTTCGCCGGCGGTCAGGTCCCGCACCTGGGTCACGCAGTCGAAGTATTCGTAGCTCCGGTCGTTGCCCGCCACAAGAACAGGAACGGGTTCCCCCTCCTGGCCCCAGACCTGCATTTGGGTCGCCCGGCCCTGCTTGTCGAAGGTAGCCTTCACATACGTGCCGTCCACGGTGTTGCGCAGGAGCCGCAGGCGGTTGGCCGCCGCCGGGTCGGGGGTGGGCGGGTTCGGGTCCTCTGGATCGGCGGGCTCGTCGCCGTATACGTACTCGCTGCGTCCGCCGTCCAGGTCCGTGACTGTGGTCAGGCGCTTACCCGCGTCCAGGGTCAGCAACGCGGGGGCCGTGTAGCCAGGCGCCGTAACACTCACCTGGGTAGCCGTGTAGGCCAGGCTGGTCACCCGCCCGGCCCCGTCCGTCACGGTGGTCAGCTGGAAGCTGGCGTTATGGACGAATGCCGCCGTATTCCCCAGCGCGTCCACCGCCCGCCTGATCATCTTGAACGTGGTGGCTGCGGGTGTGCCGGTATAGTCCGCCGTGGGCTTTTCAAACACCAGCTTGCTGTGGTCCTTGCTGACGATCTCCGCTTCCGTCCCCACCTCATACAGCTTCAGCGACAGCCCGGACCGGTCCTCGTAATAGTCCACGAATGCGATGTCCTTCTTCTCTTCATCGGTTTTCACATGCTTCGTAAACTCGTGCTCCGTACCGTCCCCGTCGGTATACATGTAGTAATAATCGCCGGTCGCGGGCTTCTGCCGCCGCAGGCTCCGGTTCCAGTTCAGCCGCCAGCCAAAGCCCACCCCGAAGGTGTTCTTGTCCATGTTGCAGGCATTCCAGGTCAGCCCCAGGGATACCGGCATCCGGTTGCCGCTCATGAAGGTCAGCCCGCGGGTCGCCACCAGATGGCCGGTATGCAGGGCTACGTGGGCCGTGCCCGCCCTCCCCGCGCCAAAGGATTCATAGGCCAGATAGCTCTCCAGTCCTGCCTTGCTCACGTAGTTGACATAGATCACGGGCCGGGCGGCGGAGGTGCCGTTATCCCCGGAGGCGAACGAGATGGGCTGTTCATCCGGGGATTCCAGCAGGATGCCGAAGTTCTGGTTTTTGTCGGCGTACCACTTGCGCACCAGGTTGGTGATGTCAAAGAAAGCGCTCTGGGCCTCACTCTCTCCCTTTTTCACCAGGGTGTAATCCAGGTACCGCTCCCTGTCGTAGACCTGGGGAGGAGTCTCGGGGGGATTCGCGGGGTCGCCCTCGATGGTATTCCATGTGACCTTTGTGGCGTCCCAGGCCTCCATGATCTCCCGGGCGTACACGTACGCGTCCTGTTTGTTGTTGCTGGCCCCCAGGGCTATCCCCATCTGGGCCTTGACGATGACGTACCCCTTGCCCACGTCCGGAAGGTCGTCGATCTTCACCAGGGCCTTGCACTCGCCGTAGGTTGCGTGCTTGCCCACCCACAGGGAGGTGGCGGTGACGTAATTCGTGCCGTTATTCGCTTTTCTGATGTAGGTGTCCTTGATATTTGATCCCGACTGGCTGCTCTGCACCTGGGGGTCGATGACCACCGGATACTGGGCCTGGGCCAAAAACTCCCCGTCGGGGGTGATGGTCATCGTGAGGGTACCCGTGCCCCCCTCTGCCTCCCAAGAGGTCAATACGGCCCCTTCCCGGCCTGCCGCGTCCACCATGAAGGGGGGTGGCAGCCAGAACACATCCTCGCCGGGGTTCGCGGCATCCCACAGGCGCAGGCCGCCGCCCTCCATCTCCTCCCAGGCCAAAGACCCCGCGTCCAGGGTGAAGCGGAACTGCTCCGGGGCCCCGGGCCCGGTCAGCACCAGGTCCTCCTTCAGGCTGCTCCCCCGCAGCTCGTACACCAAGTCCGTATGCGGCAGGACCTCCCGGTACCGCACCATGGACACCGACTTGTCCGCGTGGGCCCGGTTTTGGTCTTCGTCCTCCCCGGCCTTCCAGCCCCTGGCCCGCACGGCGGGTGAGGCGTTCGCCCCTTCCAGCCGCCAGCTCACCTGTCGCTCCTGCCCATCCCGGATGGTCACCAGCGGGTCCGCTTCCGCGCTCATTCCCAGCCGTATGCGCAGAGGCCCGGCGGCGTTCTCCAGCGCCGGACCCCCCTCCTCCACGGTGTGTAGGCGATTGTCGATCTCCCGCCAGCCTCCCTCCCCGTCCCGGTAATGCACCCGCTCCGGGTACACCACCGTCTGATACAGCCCTCTGCCCAGCGCAAAGGTTTTGCTGCGCTCATTGCGCCGCGCCTCTACTTCTTCCCCCCGCATCCGCCGTGTATCAAAGTGGCGGGCGACGGGGCGCGTTGCTGTGGTTTTTTCTTTCATGCCTGGCTTCCTCCCATTCCCATTTGATTTTTTCGTTTGATTTTTGCGTACCCTTTGTGGAATCGCGGCGAAGCACTACCGGCCCATCCGCCGGACCGGCAGTACCCCGCGCGTCGGTAAAAAGTCGGCGCACGCCGCCGGCTCGCGCCATGCCTCCCTTAACGTACGTTACGGATGATCACAATGCCGCTGCCGCCCTTGCCGAATGTCGTGCCATTATAATTAGCCGAGCCACCGCCGCCTTTGCCCGTGTTCGCGCCGCCGTCGGCTGTGCTGGGCGCGCTGCCCGCGCCGCCATACTTATCGCCGCTTGTACCACCAAAGGCAACTGTCGCGGTTCCACCCGTTCCGGCCGAGCCGGGGGTTCCAATATAATCCCCTTGGGATACGATGGTGCAGCGGTAATAGCCATTTAAGCCCTTGATCAGGTATGTACCGTTCGTATGGGTCGCCGATGTAATCGGATATTTGAGGCTTACAGTCTGTTGCCCGCTTCCGATACTGACCGCGCTTGCGCTGAGCGTCGAGTAGTAATACACGTTGCCCGCCGAACCGCTGGTGCTTTGCACGACACAGGTTCGGCCTGTGATGGCACCCGCGACACCCCCGTTGCCGCCGTTGCCTGTGCAGCCAAACCCGGTGGAGTTACCTCCCGCCTCGCCGGACGACGTTCCGCCAGCCCCGATACTGATGGGGTAGGCTAAGCCTTTGACCAACGCAATCCCTGTTGTCGTTGTGCTATAGCCACCGCCGCCCGCGCCGCCGTTCTGGTTGCCCGCGCCCCCGCCGCCGACCACAAACACTTGGACCGTAGCCGCTTGGTTGCTGGTAAACGTTCCGCCGGTCTTTAGCTTAATACTCCAGTTCCCGTTCCCCTCGTCGAACGGTTGGCTTTCACCTCCGATATAGGTATAAGTGGGAACCCCTTTGAGCGCCGCAGCCCCGCGTTTTAGAATCATCACCTGTGCCATCTTATCGCACCACCTTTAGCCGGATCGTAAGATCCTCTTCGGGCTTGAAGTCATAGCACCACGCCGTCAACTGCCCGTTTTCCGTGTTCATGCGGTTCACAACCTCGTAGGCTTGCAACTGCCGGGTGGCGGTAGCCGGATCGTCACTGAGAAGCACATCCCCCAGCGGTATGTCCGTTACCAGCAGGTCCGGCACCAGAACGGTCTGCGTGTACGGCGCGGTCGCGCTCCAGCCATTGGCAGGGAGGTCCACCTCGAAATGGATAGGCTCGTGATTGAAAATCGCGTCTTTTACCGATTCGCTCAGCGTACCATCCATGTAAACATTGTCCGCCAAAGTCTTGGGGGCCAGCTCCTCCTTAGCTTGAGTGTCCGGGTCCGTCACCTGAATCCAACCGTTTTTCATTTTGATCCATCCTTTCCGTCAATCCTGTCAATCCTCTTTGGATATCCCTATTTGCCGGTTCTCAGCGGCGGGCATGTCCTCCCCATGGGATTCCGCCGGCTTGTCCCCGACCAGCCTGTCCCCGCCACCGGGAAACAGTTCCTCGGCAGTGATCTCGTTAACGGTCACCATCCCGCCCCCCTGCAGGGCGACCCTGCGCTGGGTCAGGTACCCCTGAACCATCACCCGCTGCCCTTGCCGCAGATGGGCTGCCGCCCAGGCCGCTACCCCGTTCCACCCATGGACCGGATAGAACTCCCGCTTGGAGATGCCCTGTCTAGTTCTGTGGCTCACCCACAGGCCAAAGCACGCATGCTCCAACGCACCCTCCTGGATGCCGCGCACAGGCGGCTCCGCCACGATACCCGAAAGATAAATCTTGTTCATCCACAACATCCCTTTCACTTCATGATAGAGAATATGACCCCGGCTCAGCCCAAAGACCCCACCCCCTTTCTTGGCCCCGAAAGCCCCGGCGGAGCATGCAACAGGCATGAAAATAGCGCACCGAACGATGCGCTATGACTGTGAAGGCAGCTTTCCTGCCGGCTTTCCGTATGCTGTTTCGCCACCCCGACCTGATAACAGTATAGCATGCTTCCATGTCTCACGATGTCTCATAGTGTCTCATGGTGTCTCATGTTGAGCAGGCGGGGGATGACAGTGGACGTGTCTCTCTCTGAAGAGGGTGCAGACAGAGGACCCGCTCACCTCCCCATCTCTTCCAGCGCCTTCTCCCCAGCCTGCAGCATCCGGTACACATGGGCACGGCTGTAGTGCAACTGCTGGGCGATCTGCGTGCCGCTCATGCCCTCCAGGTAACGGTAGCGCAGGGCAGACCTCTCCAGGGTGGGGGGAAGGGCCTGGAGATGGGGCATCAGCTCCTCCCGCAGGTTTTTGAGGTCAGCCTGGATTTCCGTCTCCTCAAAGGCAACGGCATCGCTTTCCAACAGGGCCCGTTCATGGCGGCAGTCCCCATTGTGGCGCGCCTGGCGCAGCGAAAACGATAGCCCTGAGGATACCCGGTAAGCACCGGCCCTCCAGCGCCGCATTTCTTCCTGGGCCCGACGAAGCTCCCGATTTAGGCATAGAATCGCCAGCAATAACTTTCGCATCTCCATGGGCATCACCCGCTTTCCCGTAGTATTTCATCGCTATCTTTTCCCCCTCCCCCTCCCCCGGGGGGGTTAGGGGGGGTGTTGTTTGTGTTTGTCCTGTCTTTGTCTTTGTATATATAATAGGCCCGGATTGCGGCCCGGATTGCGGCCCGGTTTGCGGCCCGGATTGCGGCTCGCTTTGCGGCTCGGTTTGCAGTTCGGTTTGCGGCTCTGTTTGCGATTCCCAAGGTGCAGCCGTCCCGCCGGAGTAGTCCACGGCAATGTCCAGCATCCGGTACTGGGCGCAGGCCCGGCCCGGCCGCTGTTGCCACTGGATGAAGCCCTGCCGGGTCAATGCTTCCCGTGCCCGCTTTACCCCGGACAGGGAGAGACCTGCATCCGAGGCCAGAGCAGATAACGCCACTGTAAAGACCGCCGGATGGCCCAGGTCGTTGGAGGTGCCAAGCAGGGCATACCAAAGGGCCACCGCAGGGGCCTGCAGCTCCTTGCTGGTGTGCTGAATCAGACGAAAGGCCTTGATCTGCTTAAAATAATTTGCTGGATTCATAGAATACCTCCTGTGCAGAATAGCGAACATATGTTCTAATGCTCTGTTCACAGGATAGCATATCTGGCTATGGAGTGGAATACCCGGAGCCAAAGAGGAGACATCATGAGACAAAATTGCAAATGGGCAGATCAAGGATGGGTATGGCTAATGTTTGTGACGATTTATCCTGAAACCCATATAAATATGGGGTTCTTCGCATAGAATGTAATGAACTGGCCCCATCGTTACTCTATTGACATTTCAACCCCGGTCATATATACTCTTGTTAGAACATTATTTAGCCTGTCCCGTATCAAATACTAACACTATTATGCGGATGGCAGGCTTTTATATGTTGCAGATTGTAACCGGGTGGAGAACCGTAATTAACTTGCAGAGCAAGTTAATAATAAAAAGGAGGAACATGAAATGAAAAGGTTGTCTGTACTTTTGGCTCTCCTGTTATGCCTGACCTTCGTACCCACTGTATTGGCGGAGAGCAATGTACCGGAAGACAAAGACATGGTTTTCGCCTTTATTATTCCCTCACTGGATGCCAACTGGTACATTGAGATCTGCGACAGCTTCACCTATGCGGCTGAGGAACGCGGGATCAAGACGTTGATTCTTCCCTCCGACTATGATGTGGATAAGGAAGTTGCCAACATTGATCTGTGCATCACCGAAGGCGTTGACGGGGTGTGCATGTTCTCCTTTAACGAGAACGGCGCGGCTCTGGCGGCAAAGAAGCTGGAAGGCACCGGCATCCCGCTGGTCGTTCCCGACAGCGTTGGCCAGGCCTTGAACAAGGGCGCCGACCTGGCGGCCTGCGTGGACTTTGACTGGGAAAAAATGGGCCACATGTATGCGGAGTGGATGGCCGAGAACACCACCGGCGATTTCGTGATCATCACCGGCAACTTTGAGCACTATCCCTGCATCTATGTCAACAAAGGCATGGAAGAGCGCGCAAAGGAGCTTGGTAAAAACAAGCTGCTGGACATCCGTGACGCGGACTACACCCCTGATAAGGCTGCTGCTGCCGCAGAAGACCTGATCAACGGCGGACTCGAGTTTGAAACCATCTTCGTCATGCAGGAAGAAATGGCCTCCGCGGTTGTGCGCGTGCTGAAGAATGCCGGCGTTTTGAACAACCCCTACAAAGTGATTACCCAGAACGGCCAGGATATGGGCATTGAAATGGTGAAGAATGGTGACCTTCAGATGACCATCTCCAGCTCTCCCGGACTTGAGGGTTATATCTGCTTCAAGATGCTGTACGGCCTGCGCACCGGCAAGGTCAACTACCTCAATGAGCAGAAAATGGTTCCCATCGCTCAGGTGACCCAGGCCGACACGGTCAATCCCGATCCCAAAGTTGTGATTCCGTGGCACCGCAACGAAATCTTCAAGGATCTGTGCGAAGAATTCTTCCCGGAGCTCAAGGGCATCTGATCAACTGACGAAGGCATGTAACTTGGGAGCCGTTATGGCTGTCTGCGAAGGATTGCATTACAATCTCTTCCGGGCGCCATACCGGCTCCTAAATCCAGATTAGCGGAGGCATTATGGATACACAGGGTCCTCTGTTGGAACTGCGGGGAATCAGCAAATCGTATGCAGGTGTGAGAGTGCTGAACCATGTGGACTTCTCCCTCTCCCGTGGAGAAGTGCATTGTCTGGTGGGTGAAAATGGCGCGGGAAAGTCGACGCTCATCAAGATTCTGTCCGGTGCGATCCAGGCCGATGAAGGCGAGATTATCCTGAATGGGAAGCGGTGCAGAAATACCACTCCCCATCAGCAGATTGAACAGGGTATCTCCACCATCTACCAGGATTCCGATTTGGTGGATACCTTAACCGTTGCCGACAACATTTTCCTTGGAAGTGAAATCAAACGTTTTGGAGTGATTGCGCGAAAAGAGCAGGAGCGAATTTCGCGGGAATTTGTAAACAGCCTGAATATCAACATTGATCCATCCATTCTTGTTTCTGAGCTTTCCACCGCGCAAAAGCAGATCCTGCAGATGGCCAAGGCTCTCAAACGGAAAGCCAGCGTTATCATTATGGATGAGCCGACTTCTTCTCTTGGGGAAGAAGAATCGGCCGCATTGCTGCAGATTGTCAAACGCCTGTCCAGGGAAGGGATTGGGATCATCTACATATCCCATTATCTGGAAGAAGTGTTCTCCATCGCAGACCGGATTACCGTGCTCAAAGACGGGGTTGTAACCTGCGTGAAGAAAGCATCCGACATTACTTCTTCCGAGGTAATTCACGCCATGGTGGGCAGGGACGCCTCCCTGTTTTACAGCCGCGAGCGCTTTCCCATTGGGGAAGTGGTGCTGGAAGTCAAGAACCTGACTTGTCCCCCCTATGCAAAACCTGTTTCCTTCTCCTTGCGCAAGGGAGAAATATTGGGATTTGGGGGTCTGGTTGGCTCCGGCCGCTCCGAGCTGATGAACGCGCTGTTTGGCGCGGTCAAGCCATTGGCAGGAGAAGTGTATCTGCATGGAAACAAGCTGCTTATTTCCAGCCCACAGGATGCCATCAGACAGGGCATCTGCATGATCAACGAAAACAGAAAAGACGCCGGTCTCTTCCTCCAGCGCAGTGTGATGGAGAATGTCTGCATTGCCAGGAATGAAAAGAAACTGTTCATAGACATCTCCAAGGACATATCCTCCACGGACGAGATGGTCCAGAAGCTGAATTTAAAGACTTCGGGCTTTCAGCAGGAAGTGCAGCGTCTCTCCGGCGGCAATCAGCAAAAGAGCATTCTTGCGCGATGGCTGCTGACCTCCTTTGATGTGATCATTTTTGATGAGCCCACCAAAGGTGTGGATATCGGTGCGAGGGAAGAGATTTACAAGACGATTCTTGAACTGGCAAGGGACGGAAAAGGAATTATTATCATATCATCCGATATGCCTGAGCTGTTGTCCATGAGCGATACCATCTGTGTTTTGCGGGAAGGCAGCCTTATTCATACACTCAGCCCGGAGCAGTTGACTGAAGAAGAACTGCTGAAAAAATATCTGGATATTGCATAGACAAGGGGGCACCGAACATGCGGTCAGATGGTGTGGCACAGCGAAAAACGCAGCCCTTTATCCGCGGCATTCTCTCTTCCCAGGCTTTCTACCTGTCCGTGATCATCCTTATTCTGAGTCTGGTTACAGCGATCATCAATCCAAGATTTCTATCAATCAGGAATATCAGTGCAGTTCTGGCGCAGATTTCCACACTGGGTCTGGTATCATCGGGCATGATGGTGCTGATCATTTCCGGCAGCTTTGATATATCGGCAGGAGCCATCATTGGTTTTGCGGGAACCATGATGTGCCTTGCAATTGATAAAGGCGCATCCGATATCGTGGCAATGCTGGTTGCGATTCTCGTTGCAACCGCCTGTTCCACCCTCAATGGCACGCTCTCGGTTCTGTTTAAGGCCCCGTCCTTTATCATCACACTGGCAACCACCAGCATCTATACCGGTTTGTGCCTTACCATAACAGGAGGCGGCAACGTAGCGATCTTCAACCGTTTTGAAGCGCTTGCCAGCACCTACCTGTTTGACTCCATCCCCCTGCTGTTTATCCTCAGCCTTTTGGGCTACATTTTGATCGGATCCATGCTCAAATACTCGCAATTCGGCCGCCGCGTCTTCGCGATTGGCAACAACCCGCAAGCGGCATACCTGGCCGGCATCAGCGTGAACAAGAATAAAATCCTGTTTTTTGTGACAAGCGGACTCATGATCAGCGTCGCATCGATTATGCTGGTGTCCAGGCTTGGCGCATTTCAGGCCTCCACAGGCGCAGGAATGGAACTGCAGGCCATTGGAGCCGTAATCATTGGCGGCGCGCCCATCAATGGCGGAAGCGGCAAAATGTCGGGAACTTTCTGCGGAGTGCTGCTGACAGGTGTCATCTTCAACTCCCTCAACCTGCTGCGCGTCAGCCCCTATCTGCAGAACATTTCCTTTGGCGTCCTCATCCTGTTATCCATCGCCATCAGTTCCATGCGTCACAAACTGTCCAATTAAGCGAATTATGAAGGAGGGCAAAAAATGAATCTGCAGTATGTCGATTCTGTACGGGAGAGCATCAGGGAACGTTTTGAAGCCAAGAAGAAAGCACACCCCGAAAAATTTGAAAGACGTCTTGAGCTGTCCTTCAGCAACTGGGTGTTTGGGCTGGAATCACTGGAAGAAGCTGTAAAAAGACTGGCGAAATACAATGTTCGTTATATTGAGCTTGGCGGCAATTATGGCGGAAACGACATCGGCTATCAGGCGGATGTTGAGGGGACCAAAGCCATCCTGGACAAGCATGGCGTGCAATGCTCGGGCATCTGCGGCTTTTTTGGGGACAGCAATGCCCTGTCCACCAACAACAACTTTGTCAGGCAGACCGCTGTGGACTATATCCGCAAGGAAGTGGCTTTCTGCAAGGCCATCGGGGGCACCTATATGCTGGTCGTGCCGGGCACTGTGGGAAGGAGCACTGCCTATGACAGTTCCGACTATGCCAGGAGTGTACTGACGCTCCGGTCGGTGGCAGATGTCTTCACTGAGCATGGAATCCTGTGCGCCGTGGAACCCATCAACTCTGCCGAGGTTCCCATCTGCTCTACCATTGAAAGTGTGCAGCAGTACATTAAGGACGTGAACCATCCGGGCGTGCAGCACATTAACGGGGATATCTTTCACATGCTGTGCGGTGAGCGCAACATTCCGGAGGCAATACTGCAGGCAGGAAGCCAGCTGGTCAATCTTCATATTGAGGACACCAACCGCCTCCCGCTGGGCAACGGCATGATGGACGTTGACACCATTATCCGTGCACTGTACCTCATCGACTACAACCGCGAGGGATGCTTTGTGACCGGCGAGCCTTTGGGGCCTGGCCGGGACTCCTATGCGATTATGTTTGGTCAGCACAGTGAAGACTACAAGGAGCGGCTTGTGGCTGAAACCGTCAAGGTATTCCGGGAAAGAGAAGAGGCTGTACTTGGCTGAAACAGCACGGCAGCCGTATCATAAGGACACAGGACACATAAACGGGCAAGAGGGGTCAGGCATCGTCCTGACCCCTCTTGCATCAAGGCCCATACAGGGTTTGAAAGCGGAACCCCTGAGAACGTCTTTCCTGTTCTACTCCTGAAAGCACCTCAGACGGATGACTCCCGGAATCTCCCTGAGCTGGTCCAGGAGCGCCGGGTCGGGGAGGATATCCAGCTCCAGCACAGTCACAGCCATGGACTTGCGGCTCTTGTTGATCATGTTGTTGATGTTGATCTTCTTTTGGGCAATGGCGGCGGAGATTGCGCCCACCATGCCCGGCTCATTTTCATGGATGATCAGCAGGCGGGTGCCCTCGCTGTACCCCAGCAGGATTTCAGGGAGGTTGACGCTGTTTCTGATCTGCCCGAACTCCAGATAATCCCTGATTTGCGCCGCAGCCATGGAAGCGCAGTTTTCCTCGCTTTCCGGGGTGCTGGCCCCCAGGTGGGGAATGGTAACGGCGTTCTTCATCCCCAGCACGGCTTCGGTGGGGAAGTCGGTGACATAGCTGGCCACCTTGCCGCTTTCCAAAGCTGCCGCCAGTGCCTCGGCGTCCACCAGCTCTGCGCGGCTGAAGTTGAGCAGATGCACAGCGTTCTTCATCTTGGCGATAGCGGCGGCATCAATCATGCCCCTGGTCTTGTCGGACAGGGGGATGTGCAGGGTGATGTAATCGGCATGGGCCAGCACTTCCTCCATGGTATTGCTGCGCTTCACAGCCCGGCTCAGGGACCAGGCGCTGTCTACGCTGATGAAGGGGTCAAAGCCAATGACCTCCATTCCCAGGCCGTTGCTGGCCGCATTGGCCACAATGGCTCCAATGGCTCCCAGGCCAATGACACCCAGGGTCTTGCCCCGGACTTCAGGCCCGGCAAACTTCCCTTTGCCCTTTTCCACCAAAGCGGGTACCTCCTCCCCCTTGCCTCGAAGGGAAAGGGCCCACTGGATGCCCCCTGCCACATTGCGGCTGCCCAGCATCAGGCCGCAGACCACCAGCTCTGCCACGGCGTTGGCATTGGCACCGGGGGTATTGAACACCACGATGCCCCGGCGGTTGCACTCGTCGATGGGGATATTGTTGGTGCCCGCTCCCGCCCGGCCAATAGCCAACAGGCTGTCGGGCAGGGGCATGGAATGCATGTCCGCAGAACGTACCAATATGGCATCGGGCACAGGCTCTTCCCTGGCGATCAGGTAGTTTTCCGCGCTCAGGTGCCGATGAATAATACCGGAAATCTCATTGAGGGTCTGAATCTTGTACATGGCCCATAGCTCCTTTCCGCTGTGCCCAATTATGGCCGCCCGGCCTCAAAGGCTTTCATCACATCCACCAGCTTCTGGACTCCCTCCACAGGCATGGCATTGTAGATGCTGGCCCGCATGCCGCCCACATTGCGGTGCCCTTTGAGGTTCACCAGGCCGTGAGCGGCGGCAAACCTGACAAACTCGTCATCCAGGGCCTTGTCTCCGGTAACGAAGGTCACATTCATCAATGAGCGGTATTCCATTTGGGCCGTGGCCCTAAACAGCCTGGATTCATCCAGGAAATCATAGAGCAGGGCGGCCTTGGCCACGTTTTGCTTGTATATGGCCGCAACGCCTCCCCTGTCTCTGAGCCACTCAAATCCAAGCTTTGCCATGTAGATGCCAAAGGTATTGGGGGTGTTGAGCATGCTGTCGTTCTTCTGCTGCTGGGCCCAGTTGAGAAGCTTGGGGCACAGAGGGCTGGCCTTGCCCAGCAGGTCACTGCGCAACACCACCACACAGAGCCCGGCCGGGCCGATGTTCTTTTGCGCTCCTGCGTAAATGACACCAAAACGGCTCACATCATAGGGCTCAGAAAGGATGTTGCTGCTCATGTCGGCCACCAGCGGAACATCACCGGTGCTTGGAAGCTTCACATACCGGGTGCCGTAAATGGTGTTGTTGGTGGTGATGTGGGCATAGTCCGCGTCCGCGTTCCAGGCGATTTTCTCCACATCGGGCACATGGGTGTAGTTGTCCTCCTTGCTGGAGGCCACAATGTTTACCGTGCCATAGCGCCTGGCCTCCTCCGCCGCCAAATGGGCGAAGTTGCCGCTGTCCACATAATCGGCCTTGCCGGTGGCCATCAGGTTGAGGGGAACGGCGGAAAACTGCTGGGTCGCTCCGCCCTGGAGGAAGAGCACATCATATCCCTCAGGAACGCCCATGAGCTCCCTAAACAGGGCAACGGTTTCAGCCAATATCTCCTCAAACATGGGAGTGCGATGGCTCATCTCCATGACGCTCATGCCCTTGTCTCTGTAACAAACCAGCTCGCTTTGTGCTTTTTCCAGCACGCTTTGGGCAATCACCGCCGGTCCTGCCGAGAAGTTGAATACGCGTTCCATGATGGTTCCTCCTTTATGCCGGGGTTAGTGGGACGTTTTCTGCCCTATGGGCAATTTTTTACCCTTAATTCATTATGCGCCGGGTCTCCTAAAAATGCAAGCCATCCCTTCCCAAAAAAACAATTTGGAAACAGGCGGGGGAAACCGGCCTTCGCCGTTCCCCCGCCCAAGGCGGTTTCCGCCCTCCAGGAGGCGTTACAAAGCTTTCAGGAATTCCCGCATCATATACCCCGTCGTGTTGTCATAGCGCACCCGCCACCAGGTATCGTCCGCATCCTCCAGCACATTCACCTTTTCTCCCAGAGGCACGCGCCGGAGTACTACGCTGTCCTTGCCGGGAGATTTGCGCAAGTTCACGGTGGAGCCGGAGGGAGCGGTAGTCATCGCAAATTGCGGCACAGGCTTGGGTCCAGGTCCCTCATAGGACACCTCTTTCAGATACCCCGCATGGCTCCAGCCCGAAAGCCTGGTATCCACCCTGGCTGCCGGGGGTGTAGCATTGATGATCTGCAGGGGAGCAACGCCGGCCACCAGGCCGATGTGGTAAAAATCCTCCGGCAGCTCCGGATTGTAGTACTTGCCACCGGGCTTGTATTCCGCCTTCAGGTTGCTGGTGTCCGCCTTGGATTTGAAAATGGCCATCCCCGGCGTAAGCTGGGCCACGCTGCTCACCCGCTTCACATCCCGGCAATACACCCGGACAATCCGGTTGGAGCCATGGTAAATGGTCTGTTTATACTTGTTGTAGGCATATACAAAAGCGCCGGAGCAATCAATGCCCTTGCTGTTGTTGCTCCCCGGGGATGCATACGGCCAGCCGATGATTTCTCGAAAGGCCGACACAATCTGCGCCACGGTGATCATCGCGCTCACTCCCTTCGGTGCGTGCCGTGCACTTACCAGCCTATGTGAAGGAAATGAGCCGGGTGCGCAAAAGCCCCCGGTCATGGCACGGGCCTGTCCGGGGGCTTCCTTTATGGAGTGAGTAAAAGAACCGGGAAAATGGCCGGTCCCAAATGTGAGGGTTCTACAAATCGTCCGCGTCCTGCACCGGCGGCTCGCCCTCCAAGGCAGTGCCGGTGTAGCTGCCCAAAATGTCGCTGTGCTCCTCGTCAGCCATGCGCGCCAACTCGCACAGCTTGCGGGGATCGGGATGAAGAAGCTTTGCTCTTCGCCCTTTGCCTTGACTCATTGGCCTTCCCTCCTTTGGGGATAGTGTGATCCCGGAAGGAGCGGGCTATGCAAGGAAGGATTGCTCAGGAAGGATCGGCCTGCTGGGTTTCTTTTTTTCTGGCTCTGCGGGCTATGTCGTTGGTATCGATGCTGCTTCGATACACCACAAAGCGCTGGAAGAGAAATTCCGTCACGAAGTTCACCAGCATGGTGCCAATCAGGACCAGATCCTCATTGGCTCCGCCGCTGGTAAGCCAATGGCCGCCCCAGGTGGACAGGGGGGTAAATACCAGATAATACAGAAAAACCAGCAGCATGGCCCTGGGTACGTTCATGTCGCTGCGGAAGGTGTAGCGGCGGTTGAAGGTAAAATTCCACAATACGCTGAGCACCAGAGCAATGCCGTACGACAGCCAATAGGGCAGGTTCAGGCCCTTGGAAAGCAACTCAAAGCCGGCGATCTGGATGATCCCCGCCGATGCGGAAAACAGGGTGAACTTCAGCGCCTGCCAGGCGGATTGCCTGCCGCCCCCCTGGGCAGCCTGGGAAACGGTGGTCTGCTTGTCCTTCATGATGGATGATTCCTCTTTTCATCATAGCAATCCTTGGAATACTCATTTCGCCCCAGCGCCGGATTCTCCTTCCTGAGAGGCACAAAACCGCTCCGCCAGGCGCACGGCGGCCATGGCGTCTTTGCCGTAGCCATCCGCGCCGATTTGATCCGCATATTCCTGGGTCAGCACCGCGCCCCCCACCATCACCCGAACATCGGGCGCTTCCCTTTTGAGCAGCGCGATGGTCCGTTCCATGGCGGGTACCGTGGTTGTCATCAGCGCGGAAAGGCCCACCAGCTTCGCATGGCTGCTTTGTACCGCTTCCAGCACCGACTGGGGCGGCACATCCCGGCCCAGATCCACCACGGAATAGCCATAGTTCCGGAGCAATACCTTGACAATGTTCTTGCCGATATCGTGCACATCCCCCTGAACTGTGGCCAGGATAACCTTTTTCCCCTGATCGGCCTGTTCCCGGGGAAGCCGCCTGCGAATTTCCTCAAAGGCTGCCTGAGCCGCCTGGGCACTTTGGAGAAGCTGGGGCAGAAACAGCCTGCCTTGCTCATATCTGTTTCCTGCCTCGGCAAGGCCCGGCATCACACAGCTTTCCACCAATCCCAGCGGCGGCGAGCCCTCCTGCAGTCTTGCTCGTACCAGCATTGCAGCCTGCGATGCCAAGCCCTGAAGAATCGCCTGGGCGGCAGGGTCGAGGCTTTGGGCCGCCCCGTCCGATTCCAGTGTCAGGTTCCCCGCAGTCTCCTGCTCACGGAGCTGGGATGTCAGCACATAATCCCCCTGCCCCCCATAAGCGGCCAAATACCGGGCAAAGCCCTCATCCCGGCCGCTGATGGCCGACGCCGCATCCATCATGGCCCGCACCATCGGCTCCAGCGGATTGAGGATGGCAGCACTCAGGCCCTGGCCGATTGCCATGGCAGTAAAGGCGGCCGTGAGCAGAGGCCGTTGAGGCAAGCCAAAGCTCACATTGCTGACACCAAGCACCGTCTTGACCCCCAGCTCTTCCCGCAGCAGACGCAGGGTTTCCAGCGTCACACCGGGAGCTCCTTCCCCGCCCGAGGCGGCCAGGGTCAAGGCATCAAAGAGCAGCTCCCTGCGGGGGATCCCCCAGCGCTCCGCCTCCCGGATAACCCTCCGGGCTATGGCAAGCCTGCCCTGCGCGGTATCCGGAATGCCGTTGTCGTCCAGCAGCAGAACCACCAGGGCACCGCCATACTTCCTGGCCAATGGCAGCACCTGCGTAAGCACCTCCTGCTTTCCGCTGACGCTGTTGATGATGGGCTTGCCTGCATATACCCGCAGAGCAGCCTCCATGGCCTGCGCATCCGCCGAGTCAATCTGAAGGGGCAGCTCGCAGACAGTCTGGATGGCAGTGACCGCCTTTGAGAGCATCTCCGGCTCGTTAATCCCAGGCAGGCCCACATTGACGTCCAGGGCATCCGCCCCGGCCTCGGCCTGGGCCACCGCCTCACGCAGGAGGAAGTCCAGGTCGCCTTCCCGCAGGGCCTGCTTCATCCTGGGCTTGCCTGTGGGGTTGATCCTCTCGCCGATGAGCAGCGGCTTCTCCCCCATGGCCAGGGAAACTGACCGGCCCGATATCACACAGGCTTCCTCCCCATTCCTGGGAAGAGGGTTCAGGCCTTTGGTGGACCGGATCATGGATTCCAGATGGGCAGGTGTCGTGCCGCAGCACCCTCCAAGGCCCCAGACTCCAAGCTCCGCAACCTGGACCATTTCCTGCGCAAAATCCTTCGCATCCGTGGGAAAGGTGGTGATCCCGCTTACCACCACCGGCACGCCGGCATTGGGGCTGATAAACACGGGCTTTTCGCACCACCGGAGCAACTCCCGGGTGTGCTCCAGCAAGTCTTTGGGTCCCAGACCGCAATTGAGCCCCACCGCATCCGCTCCCAAGCCGACAAGCATGGCGGCCGTTCCCCGGATATCCGCCCCGGTAAGAAGCCGCCTCTTTCCATCAAAGGCCGCACTGCAAAAAAGCGGAACCTGAAGACCAACGGCCTCCATTGCCTCCCGGGCCCCCAGCACCGCCGCCTTCAGTTCCAGCAGGTCGGTCATCGTTTCGATGAGCACCAGATCGGCTCCGGCTGTCAGCCCCGCCTGGGCAGCCTCCCGAAATTGCTGTACCGCTTCCTCAAAGGGCATGTCCCCGTAGGGCTGCAGCAGCCGGCCCAGGCTGCTGATGTCCGCTGCCACCCAGCCATGACCGGCTTCCCGGACAGCTTCCATTGCCACTTTTACGCCGGCGGTCATCAGGGCATCGGCATCTTCCCCCAGATGGGCCCGGGTAGCCCCGAAGGTGTTGGAGGCAATGATGTCGCATCCGGCTTCCAGGTACGCCAGGTGGACCTCCTTGACCAGCTGGGGACGTGCGATGTTCCACCGCTCCGGCTCCTCCCCTGCTTTCATTCCCCTGGCCTGAAGCAGGGTGCCCATTGCCCCGTCAAAATACAGGAACCGCTTCCCCCAAAGACTCATCAGGGTCTCCCCGCGCTTCATCATGCTTCTTCCTCCCTAAACGGACAATCCCGCTTCCCACAGTTGGAACAGCCCAGAAGGCAGGCGTTTGCCTTTTCCCGGGTGATCCCCATCACCGCGCTGACGCTTTTCTCCGGTATCATCTGGTTGGCCTGGGTTACATACACCCCCAGGGAGCTGCCTTTGCACAGGGCAATCAGGCCGGGCTGCACGGTAAGGGGCACGTCCCCATAGCCGGGACTGAAACGGGGGGTCAGGTGTTCCCCTGCAGCTGCCAGGGAAGCCTGCGCAAGGCGCAGCACCCCATCGATGTACACTTCAATCAAGGCTGAGCCGCAGGCTCCTGCGGCAGCGGCCAGGGCCGGGTCAGAAACCATCAGCCGCCGCAGGGTGAGATCCAGCTTCATGCCCAGGGTGGCCAGCAGGGCATAGCCTTCCCTGCATCCTGCCAGCAGCCGCGCCAGATGACGGCTGGGCAATGCAGGAAGAGCGCCGAAGAACACCCGGGGAGTCTCTTCCCCTTCCCCCTCCTCCACCCTCACAGGGCAGCGGACCAGGCAGTGCCTGGGCTCCGCTGCCTCCAAAGCCACCTGATAGGCTTTTTCCAGCAATGCCTCCATCCCGGTTTCCGGATTCCTCCACAACGCGCCCTTCAGGCCCAGGTACCGTGCCGCCATCCTGAGGGCCCTGCCTTTGTCCTCATGGTTCATGCCAGGCTCCCCAAAATGGACCCCAGGTTGCCAAAGATTGCCCTGGCGATCTGAGGCTTGTTCATGGTGTACAGGTGGATATTGTGCACTCCATTGGCAATCAGGTCGATGATCTGCTCCGTGGCATAGGCGATGCCTGCCTCGCGCATGCAGTCCGGATTGCCGCCAAACCGGTCCACAATGGCGGCAAAGCGGGGCGGCAGGCTGGCCCCGGACAGGGCTGTTATCCTCTTGATTTGCTTTGCGTTAACCACGGGCATGATCCCGGCGGTCACGGGAACGTCAATCCCCTTTTGCAGGGCCCGATACAGGAATTGATAGAGGATGGCGTTGTCAAAAAACATCTGGGTGGTCAGAAACTCCGCCCCGGCATCCACCTTGCGGCGCAGGCCGTCCAGGTCCGCATCCCTGGAAGGCGCCTGGGGATGACCCTCCGGATAACAGGCCCCTCCAATGCAAAAGCCCCCCCTCTCCCGGATTGCCTGGGTGAGCTCCGAAGCGTAATGGAAATGGTCCTCCCCCGGAAAACCCGTGCCGGGAGGAATATCCCCCCGCAGGGCCAGCACATTGGTGATCCCCTCTTCCCGCAGGTCCTCCAGCACGCCGCTGATCCTGCTCCTGGTGTCGTTGATGCAGGTCAGGTGGCTCAGAGCGGGTATCCCCTGGGTCTGAACGCTTTTGCTCAACTCCCTGGTGAAATGGGGCGTGGTGCCGCCGGCTCCGTAGGTGACGGAGATATAGGCCGGCCTCAGGGCCGCGATCTCCCCCGCGACCTCCTTTACCTCCTCGATCCGGCCAAACTCCTTGGGGGGAAAAATCTCGCAGCTCAGATGCACACCCGGGGATTTCAGCATCTGGGCGATGGACTGGTTCACGTTGCTCCTTCCTTTCTGCGGCCGCTGAGACTGGACAGCTCATAGGGGGTCTCCTGGTAGACAAAGTAGTTCAGCCAGTTGGAGAACAGCAAATTGGCATGGGCATGCCAACGGAGCTTGGGAAGCCGGGTGGGATCATCATCCGGGAAGTAGTTCTCCGGAACCTGGATGGGCAGGCCCTTCTCCCTATCCCGCAGGTATTCCCGAAGCAGCGTGTCCCGGTCATACTCACTGTGACCGGTGGCGAACACCCGCCGCCCATCCTGGCTTCGGGCCAGGGCCAGCCCTACCCTCGGGCTGGAAGCCAGCACCACCAGCTCCTCGCAGGCGGCCACGGCCTTCTCATCCACGGCGGTATGGCGGCTCATGGGCACACAGAAGGTATCATCGAAGCCCCGAAGCAGCTTATCCCTCCGGTCGGTCAGCTGGGTTTCATACACGCCAAAGAGCTTCCCCGGCAGCTCATACTTGCCGATGCGGTAGTGGTGGTACAGGCCTGCCTGGGCCGCCCAGCAGATGTACAGGGTGCTGAAAGCGTGGCTGTCCGCCCAGTCCATGACCCGTTTGAGCTCCTCCCAATAGGCCACATCGGAAAACTCCAGCTTTTCCACGGGCGCGCCGGTGATGATCACCCCGTCAAAATACTCGTCCTGCACGTCGGCCAGGGTGCGGTAGAAGGTATCCAGGTAGCTGTCCTGGATATGCTGGCTCTGATAGGTTCCGGTTCGCAGCAGGGTGATTTCCACCTGCAGGGGGGTATTCCCGATCAGTCGCAGAAGCTGGGTTTCCGTTTTTTCCTTGGTGGGCATCAGGTTCAGAATGACGATATGAAGGGGACGGATATCCTGGGTGGCGCTTCGCTTTTCCGTCATCACAAAGATATTTTCCTCGGTGAGGATGCGGGTGGCGGGCAGCGCATCGGGGATTTTTACAGGCATGAGGATTCCTCCCCCTGGGATGCGGCGAGGGCCTCCTCAAGGTCGGTGATGAGATCCGCCGGATCCTCCAAACCGATGCTCAGGCGGATCATTCCCGGATCGATCCCGCAGGCAGCCAGCTCGGCCTCGCTCATCTGGCCGTGGGTGGTGCTGGCCGGGTGGATGACAAGGCTTTTGGCATCCGCCACGTTGGCCAGCAGACTGAAGAGCCTGAGATGGTTGATGAACCTGCGGCCGGCCGGAAGCCCTCCCTTGACGCTAAAACTAAGCACGGCCCCCGCGCCTATGGGCAGATACTTTCTGGCCCGCTCATGGTAGGGATCTTCCTTGAGCATGGGATAATACACATAATCCACAGCCGGATGCCCGCTTAACCACTTGGCGATGGTCAGAGCATTCTCGCAGTGGCGCTTCACCCGCAGGCTCAATGTCTCCAGCCCCTGCAAAAACAAAAACGCGCTGAAGGGGCTCAGGCAGCCTCCCATCTCCCGGAGCATCTGCATACGCAATCGCGTAGCCACCGGGGCGTCCTCCCTGGCATAGACCAGGTTCCTGTGCTGCACATCCGGCATGTTGTAAGCCGGATACCGCCCGTTGGTAAAGTCAAAGCCCCCCAGATCCACCACCGCGCCGCCAATGGTGGTTCCATGACCCCCGGCGTACTTGCTCAGGGAATGGATGACCACATTGATTCCCCAGACCCTGGCATCAAACATGGGCGGGATGCCGAAGGTATTATCCAGCACCACCACAACCCCATGCCTTTTGGCAATGGCCACGATGGCCTCAAAGTCCGGGATGTTGATCTTGGGGTTGCAGATGGTTTCCAGAAAGATCATGCGGGTGTTGGGCCTGATGGCATTTTCCAGGGCCTGGAGATCATCCGGGGGTACAAATGTGGTGTGAATGTTGCTGATCTGCGGGAGTCTGTAGCTTAGCAGGGTATGGGTGCCTCCATACAGGGTGGAAATGGAAACGATGTGATCCGAATGCCCGCACAGGGCGTAGACTGTCGCCGTCACCGCCGCCATGCCGCTGGCAAAGGCTACCGCGCCCCGCCCCTTCTCCAAAGCGGCGATACGCTCCTCCAGAGCTGTTACGGTGGGGTTGTCAATGCGGGTATAGACGAAGCCCTCCGCCTTTCCTTCGAAAACGTCGGCGGCGTACTCCGCCGTGGGGTAACAGTAGCTGGTTGTCTGGTAGATGGGCATGGCCCGGGAATGGGTCTGGCTGTCGGGCCGCTGCCCGGCATGAAGCTGCAGGGTATCAAAGCCATATTCCGGTCTGTCGCTCATTGCACTCCACTCCTTTCATCAATCACATGCTGAAGGCTTTATGGTATAAAAAAAGCCCTTCCCTTGCGGGGAGGGCTTTTTTGTGCACAGCATCAGCCACGTCCGCGAAGGGTACGCAAAAAAGGCATGCCGCGCATCATCATGGGGCTCCTCATTGCCCATCCCCCGCTTTCCTCGGTGTCTCCGTCCCAAAGCACTCATCAGGATTTTCAAAATGGTACCAGAGCCGGAAACCTCTGTCAAGGCGGCGTTGGTATTTTTATTGTACGTCAATCACAGGTCCCTTTATGCCCCCTTTCAGGCTGCCTTTGCCAAGGGGACGCTCTTATGATATCCTACTCCTGTGATTGCGTGGTTCCCACTTGGAACAAGGGAGGCAGCTATGAAATATGATCTCCTGCTGGCAGATGCCGACGGTACCCTCTTTGACTTTCTGGCTGGGGAAAGGAATGCCGTAAAGGACGTTTTTAAACGCTTCGGCCTTCCCAGCGATGATGAAACCGTGGCCCTGTATAGCCGCATCAACGAATCCCATTGGAAACGGTTTGAGCGGGGAGAGACCACTCAGGCCATTCTCAGGGTGCAGCGCTTTGCCGATTTTCTGGAGGCGCTGGGAACCCAGGGGGATCCCGCGGCCATGAGCGAGGCCTATGTGGATTTGCTTGGGCAGCAGCGCATTCTGCTACCCGGCGCAGTTGAGCTTTGCCGGGCCGTCAGTTCCAAAATGCCGATCTTTCTGGTCACCAACGGCCTTTCCAGGGTTCAGCGCAGCCGGTTTGAGGGCTGCGCCATCGCACCCTTCCTGTCGGGTTTTCTCATCAGCGAAGAGACCGGGCATCCCAAACCGGAACCCCATATGCTGCTCAAAGCCATGGATCTTCGCGGGGTTGACGATCCCCGCCGGGTGGTGATGCTGGGGGACAGCGTCTCCGCCGACATCGCCGCCGCCAGGGCCGCCGGGGTGGACAGCATCCTGTTTCTGGACGGCAGGATGGAACCGGCGGAGCATGGGGCTACCTGGGCGGTGTCCACCCTCGCCCAGGCGCAGAGGTTGATCCTCCAGGGAAGCGACCCCTCCGATCCCTTGCCTTTTGGCGCAAAACAGGGTAAAATAGACGAATAAATCCGATCCGATCAGAAAGGGTGTCGCCGATGTATCAAGACGTTATCAATACCGCCAAGGACAAAATGCAAAAGACTGCCTCCGTCTTTCAGGGCGAACTGCGGAGCCTTCGGGCAGGTCGCGCCAATCCCCAGTTGCTGGATCGCATTACCGTAGACTACTATGGAACCCAGACCCCGCTGACCCAAATGGGCAACATCTCCTCCCCTGAACCCCGGATGCTCATCATCAGCCTCTGGGATCAAAAGGCCATCCCCCTGGTGGAAAAAGCAATCCAAAAGAGCGATCTGGGTCTGAACCCCAGCAATGACGGCAAGATCATCCGTCTGATCATCCCCGAACTCAACGAGGAACGGCGCAAGGAATTATCCAAGCTGGTGCGCAAAGGCGCCGAGGAAGCCAAGGTGGCCATCCGTGCCATCCGCAGGGATGCCATGGAGCATTTCAAGAAGCTGGAAAAGGACTCTTCCATCACCGAGGACGACCGGATCAAGGCTGAAAAAAAGATGCAGGAAGCCACAGACGCCGCCATCAAAAACATCGATGAGATGGCTGCCCAGAAGGAAAAGGAAATCATGGAGGTATAAGCCTCCGGGGAGAGTATGCAACAGACCTTTGAACATTTGCTGGGGCTGCCCACCCAGACCGCCCTGGCCCTGCTTACCGCGGCAGGTATTCATGAGGTGCAGGTGGTGCCCACCGCCGCCCCGCCCAGACGAAACCCGGGCCCTCAGGACGCCCAGCGCAGCGACAAGGGCGAAGAGGAGGGCTATGCCTCCACCCGGGTAGTCTCCGTGCGCGATGATGGCCATACCCTGATTGTGTCCCGGTTTCTGGTGGACAGCCCCCTGCTGAGAAACGGGCCTGCCCAGAGTTCCTGAACCAATTTCCCATGAAAGGAAACTCCATGACTGCAGATCAATCCAACCCCGCCCTGGATCTGAGCCGCCTTCCCCGCCATGTGGCCATCATCATGGATGGCAACGGCCGCTGGGCAAAGAAGCACGCGCTGCAAATCGCCATGGGCCATCGCAGGGGTACCGAAGCCCTGCGGGACATCATCCGGGCCAGCAGCGACATGGGCATCTCCTCCCTCTCCCTGTATGCCTTTTCCACAGAGAACTGGGGACGCCCCGCCACAGAGGTGGAAGCGCTGATGAGCCTGATGCTGGAGTTTTTTCACAGCGAAATTGACGAACTGCACCAGAAGAATGTCCGCATCACCATTCTGGGGGATAAGGATGCTCTGCCTCCGGCACAGAAGGAAGCGCTGACTACTGCCGAAACCCGCACCCAGGCAAACACAGGGCTTCGCCTCAACATCGCCATCAACTACGGAGCCAGGGCGGAGATGGTTCGGGCTGCCAGGATGCTGGCACAGGAAGTATCCGCCGGCCGTCTGAGCCCCGAGGACATTGATGAAAACGCCGTCGCCCGGTGCCTTTACACCGCCGGGCAGGGAGACGTGGATTTGCTGATCCGCACCAGCGGAGAAATGCGCCTGAGCAATTTTCTTCTCTATCAATGCGCCTATGCGGAGTTCCTCTTCCCCACTGTGCTGTGGCCGGATTTCACCCTGGCCCATTATCATCAGGCCCTGGCGGCCTATCAGAAGCGCAGCCGCCGCTATGGGAAGCGTGAGGAATGACCCCCTGCAACCCTCATTCTTGTAAGGACGGATGCTTATGGCACAACGCATCATTACCGGAGGGATCATGACGCTGGCCCTTGCCCTTCTGCTCTATCTGGGCGGATGGGTCTTTGCCATCGCCGCGTTTCTGGTCTTTGCACTGGCCATCTATGAGGAACTGCACGCCCTGACCCAGGCGGGCCATCAACCGGTCTGCTGGACCGCTTATGCCGCCCTTGCCATCAGCGTGCCCACGGTGCTGTATTATTCCTATGCCTCCATCATTCCCATCCTGACGCTGCTCAGCTTTTGCGCGCTGCTGCAGATCATGCGGCGGCCCGAGCCGGATTTGATTGATGTGCTGATCAGCGTCCTGCCCATGCTCACTTTGGTGCTGCCGGCCATCTGCATCTTCGGCCTGCTGGAAATCACCCCCAGGACCCTGCAGCTCTTCTTCCTGGTGATGCTCTTTGTGATTGCCGTAGGCGGGGATACCGCCGCATACTTTGTGGGAAGCCGCATTGGCGGACTCAAGCTCTGCCCCAACATCAGCCCCAAGAAAACCGTATCCGGGGCCATTGGCGGGCTGCTGGGAAGCATCCTCTGCGCCCTGGCGGCCGGGTGGATCTTTTCCCTTTGCGCACCGGATCTTCCCCTTCCACCCTTTTGGGCCAACATGCTGGCGGGACTGTTCGGCGGTTTTGCAGGCCAGGTGGGGGATCTCTTTGCCAGCATGGTAAAACGCCACTGCAAGGTGAAGGATTTCGGCAACCTCTTCCCTGGCCACGGGGGGATGCTGGACCGCCTGGACAGCATTTCCTTTGTGGCGATCATCGTCTACTGCTACCGGATCATCCTGCTGCTGGGAACACCGGCGGCGTAGGAGCCGGCGCGCATCCCATCCCTTTCCTGTTTGTTCCGCCCCGTATTCGGGTAGACACCCGGAGAGGGGTTTTCTTATCGCCGGTCATTGACCATTCAAGGAGGATTGCAATGGCTGCTTCTCCCCGCCGTTTGGCGATTTTGGGTTCCACCGGCAGCATTGGCACCCAGGCCCTGCAGGTGGCGGCCCTTTACCCGGAAGAATTCCGGGTGACGGCTCTTACCGCCCATTCCAACCGGGAACTGCTCTTTGAACAGGTGCGGACCTTCCGTCCTGCCCTGGCAGGGCTTGTGTGCCCGATTCCCAGGGAGGAGATCCCGGGTGATCTGAATTTCTGCCAGTGGGTTTTCGGTCCGGAGGCCCTGGAAGAAGCTGCCCGTGCAGACGCAGACGACGTGCTGGTGTCCGTGGTGGGCATGGCAGGGCTTAAGGGCGTCCTGGCCGCCCTGGCCGGCGGCAAAAGGGTTCTTCTGGCCAACAAGGAGGCACTGGTGGCGGGAGGCGCTCTGGTAACCCAGGCCGCATCGAAAATAGGACCCCATGCCCTGCTGCCCGTTGACAGTGAGCACAGCGCCATCTTCCAATGCCTCCAGGGAGCGGCCGATAACCCCATTGCGCGCATTTACCTTACCTGCTCCGGTGGGCCCTTCCGTACCTGGAGCAAGGAAGCCATTGATTCCGCCACCCAGGATCAGGCCCTCCGGCATCCCAACTGGGTTATGGGCCGCAAGATCACCATCGACAGCGCCACCCTGTTCAACAAGGCCCTGGAGATCATCGAGGCCAAGTGGCTGTTTCATGTGGAGGAGCAGCAGATCCAGGTGGTGGTCCATCCCCAGAGCGTGATTCACAGCGCCGTGGGTTTTGCCGATGGAGCGATTATCGCCCAGCTGGGCACGCCGGACATGCGCCTGCCCATCCTTTATGCCATGAGCTATCCCCGGCGCCTGCCCACCGGCGGTGGGGATCTTGACCTTTTTTCCCTCAAAAGCCTTACCTTTGAACAGCCCGACCCGGAGCGCTTCCCCTCTCTGCGCATGGCCCGGCAGGCCCTTGCCGCCGGAGGCGCGGCAGCCTGTGTCCTCAATGCCGCCAACGAGGTCGCCGTGGCGAAGTTTTTACAATCTGTCGGGGGGAAACCCATGGTCTTGGGGAGAATCTTTGAGGTGGTGGAGGAATGCCTTCAGCAGCTGGCGCATCTACCCGCCTCCTCCCTGGAAGAGGTGCTTGATGCCGACGCCAAGGCCCGGGAAACCGCCCGCAGCCTGCTGTGCGAAACGGGGTTTGCTTCCAGTTCCCAGCAATGAAAATCTCCCCTTTGGCATATCCTAGCCTTATCCCCGCGTTAGCATTGGAAAGGAACAAATTGTATGACGTTATTGTACATTCTCTATGCTCTTTTGCTCCTGGGTGTGCTGATCACCGTCCATGAGTTCGGCCATTTTATTGCCGCCCGGCTGACAGGCATTGCCGTAAAGGAGTTCTCCATCGGCTTTGGCCCAAAGCTGATTCAATGGAAAAGCAAGAAGAACGATACCCTCTTTTCTCTGCGGCCCATTCCCATGGGCGGTTATTGCCTGTTTTACGGCGATACCGACGATGATCCCAGGGGGGAAAAAACAGACGACCCCCGCAACTATAACAAGGCCCCGGTGTGGAAGAGGATGCTCAGCGTTGTGTGCGGTCCCCTGATGAACTTTGTGCTGGCCTTCGTGGTAGCTGTTGGCCTGATCGCAGTCTACGGCGCGATGCCCAGCGAGCCCTTTGTCCAAACCGTGGAGGCCGGCATGCCCGCACAGGCCGGAGGCATGATGAGCGGCGACCTGCTGCTCCGGGTGGGCGATGTGGATGTGTCGGGCAGCACCACCAAGGAAATCTCCGACCTGATTGCTTCCTCCGGCAGCCGCACCCTCACCTTCACCGTACTCAGAGACGGTCAGGAACAGATCATCACGGTGACGCCCTTCCATGACGATGTGGAAAACCGCTACCGGGTAGGAATCACCATCGGGTACAACAGTACCAAACCTCTTCCGGCAAGCCAGGTGATCCCTGTGGCCTGGGATACCTGCGTTTATGCCAGCGGGGCGATCCTCAATGCATTGGGCAGGATGGTAACCACCGGGGAGGGCATCAACGAAACTGCCGGACCTGTGGGAGTAGTGCAACTGGTGGCTGAGCAGACCCGGGAAGGGGGTCTGGAGATGTTCCTGAATCTGATGGTGATCATCTCCATCAACCTGGGGCTCATCAATCTCTTTCCCATCCCCGGCCTGGACGGCAGCCGCCTGGTCTTCATGCTCATCGAGGCCATCCGGCGCAAGCCGGTGAGCCAGAAGATCGAGTCCGGCATCCACCTGGCCGGATACGCACTGCTCATGGGTTTGATGATCTTCTTCACCTTCAAGGATGTGGGACGGATTTTCGGCGGGCCGTAAAGATTCAACTGTCGGCGGCCTGCACTTCCAGCCCCACCTCCACCGGGCCGATTCCCATGAGCGGCAGCACCCGTCCCCAGAAAACCCCCTGGTCAAATACCACCGTGGCGTTGTTTTCTCCGGGGTGAAAGGCAATTCTCGCAGTCTCCCGAATGGCCCTTTCATAGCAGAGGGTTACGGCGTGAGCCTTGTCAAAATAAAGGCCAAGAGGGCTCACCGAGCCAGGCCGCAGGTGCAGCAGCCGAAATAGCGCGTCCTCCGGAGCGAAGCTCAGCCTGGATACCCCCAGGGCTTTGCTCACCACAGCGGTGCGAAAGCTTGTGTGGGGCCCAAGCAGCATCAGATAGAAATCTGTCTGCTGACGGTTGCACAAAAAGACATTCTTGCAAAGGGTCACATCCCCGCTGAGGAAGGGGAGGCCCATACAGGCCTCGATGGTAAAGGCCGGTTCATGCTCATACAGCTCGTAAGGGATGGCATGGACATCCAGAAAGGCCAATATCTCCATGCGGGGATTCATCGTTATGTCTGTCAAACTGTTCACTCCCTGATGGGCAGCTTCGTGCCCGGCATCAGCATGCTCCTGAACCCTCACGGGGCGAAGGATTGGCCTCCCTGGCCGGAGCCATCATCGCGGCCAGCAGGATCGGCAAGGCATAGAAGAAGCCAAGCATATAGCGCATCAACGCCACCGGACCCAGGAGACAGGTCGCCCAGATGGCCAGCAGGAAGAGGAGAGCAGGAATCCAATGGCGCTGGCGGCGGTAGAGGGAATAAGCGATGGCGGACATGCAAATCCACACATAAAAGGCGGTATCCGACAGAAGCCGCACCAGAGGAACACCGGGAATGGTAAGCGTGTCGTCATATGCCTCATAAAAAGCGCGCAGCCTGGGTAAAAAGGAATGTTCCGTGATGGGGATCATGTCAATTTGCAGGACCTCCGGATTGATTTTGTAGATCATATCTGCGCCGGGCAGAATGTAGGGCAGGTTTTGCACCAGGAAGGCCTCGATGTAGGTATCCGGATGCCTGATCCCCACTCGCGCCCACATCCCGAGCACCTCCGCCCATCTCTCCTCCACGATATCATTGTCTACGGCCCATTTGAGGGGGTCGGACAGCATGGGATAATAGTACTCGCTGAAACCGTTGGGATACATTTCTTCCAGCAATTCCTGATCATCCTCCGCAATGGCGTTTGCATCTTTGGCGACAGTGCGGGCAAGCTGCTGCAGGGGAATGGAAAACATCTCCACCGGGCTGCCGCTTCCTGCTTCCAAAGCGCCTGCCAACGCACCTCCCGCAGCCAGGTACAGCACGATACAGCCCGCCAGCAGCCCTGCCATGCGAACGCGGCAGCCCCTGGCCCAGCCAATCCCAAAGGGTAAAAACAGGCACAGCGCGTAGATCCCGTTGTTGCGCATCAACGTCATGAGCACGGTGATCAGAATAAAGCAAATCAGCCACAGAGGCCTGCGAAGAGGCCGAAAATCCTCTCTCCACAGATCCACCAGCTGTAAAACCATCAGCATCACCAGGCCACCAAACAGGATATCCTTCTGGTCGCTGAGGGCCCAGAGGGAATAGAACGGAAAAAGGGCAAACAGGAACGTTACAAACAAACGGGCCCAAAGGGGCGCACCCCGTTTGCGCATCCAATGACAGCCATAGGCCAGCATGGCGGCCAGCAGGACCATCTGCACAAGCGTATAGAGCGCCACGCCTGCCGCGCCGTCGCCCATCGGATCGTTATCGATCCCAAGCACCATGCAAAAGCCCAGCAACAATGTATGCAAAAGCGGGTGATGGGTATTGAAATCTTCGTTGTAGTACTGCCAGAACTGGGTAACGGAATCCGCCGTGAAGATCCCCGGCCAGCAAGCGAGCCATGCGGGAATCCAGCAAAGAACCAGCAGCACGAATACAAAAAGATAATGACCCGTAACCTTGCTGAGCCATGTTTCAGACCGCCGGGCTGAGGCACGGTCCGTCATGACGCCTCCCCTATGAAATACCAGCGCCAACGCCGCCCCGTACACAAAGGTGAATGCGGCCGTTGAAACCATGCCGTCCACCAGGGAAAGCCATGTTGCCTCCCCAAAACCATCGTATGCCTTCACATCCGCACCGACCACTGTGACACATGCAAACAGGAATCCCATAAGACCGGCGATCCGGAGCAGGCGCTGATCTTTCAATAAAAATGCCTGCCTCATGAGACAAAACAAACCGCAGGCCAAAACGAGCGTCAGCACACTTCCCGCAAACAGCGTGCTGCCTGGCGCCAGGCCGAATACGCGGGGAAGCAGCCAAGCTGCAGCAGCGGCAATAACCAGCGCAGCTGTGGTTTGAGAACGACCGGAGGCACTCAGCAACGAATGCTTGGGCATCGCAATCTCCTACTTTCCGGGCAAAGCCGCCCTCATGGGTTGGAAAGATGATTCTGTGGCAGGGAACGGGAACCGTTTTGGGAAAATATGCGCTGCAGGAGCCCTTTGAGGCTCACACCGGCGGGCGAACCTGATACAGCCGGTAGACAGCTCCGCCTGCCTCGCAACGCGCGCCAGGCAAATAGTTGCGCTGAATCCCCTGGAAGAGGGCCTCATTGACAACGCCCTCCCGCAGCACCAGCCATTTGGCCTCCCTGCCGTCCAAAAAGCGCAGATACTGGGACAGGATGGTTTGATCCGCTTGAGCATGCCATTCCAGCAGGTAGATGTACCGCCCGGCGGGACGAAGCTCTGTCTGCAAAAACAGCGCCACGTCCGCGCTGCCCAAGCCGCAAACCGCCACGTTTCCCCGTTCTTCCCGGGGGATGTTGCTCACAAAGCTGCGAAGGGCTTCGTTGTACGCTTCCGTCTGTGCTGCCTCCGCCGCGGTGCGCGGTGCAAGACAGGTACGCGCCGCGATGGGCAGGGATGTACGCGCGGTGACCAGCACAAACAGGGTGAATGCACAGGCCGCCAGGCCGCGCCACACCCGGCCCTCTTCGCCCAGGCCGCTTAGGCCGAAAAGACCCAGGGGAATCAGCGGTACACACATCATGAAGTAATGCGCATAAAAAGTGCCGCTCAGCGTGACAGCCATGGTGGCTGCCGCGCCAACCAGAAGAATGGCCGCCATCAGCCAGCGCCGCCTAAGCAGGCAGCCGGCGCCTGCCCCCAGGCACAACAGCGCCGGGGTGGTGAAGAACACGATGCCGCGCCAGGCATCCCCCCGCCCGCCGCCCGTAAAGGCGATATACTTGAGGTTAAACGTCCATACGCCATAGAGAAAATCCTCCAGCGCGCCCTTGGCCGCGAAATATGCCACAAAGGGCAGCACCGCAAGCAGCACACCGGCCAGCAACGCAACTGCATTGACCAGAATGTTTTTCCACTGCCCCCGCAGCGCAAGCGCGATGGTGATGACCCCAGTGACAGCCGCTATCAGCGCGCCGTTATTGGGCCGGATCATCAGGGTTGCGCCAAAGCACAGGCCGTAAACAAGCGCACCCTGCCAGGGATGTTCCGGCTGCTCCCGGCGCATCCATCGCAATTGCACATACAGGGCCAGCAGCACAAAGGGCAGACTGTATTCCTCGCTCAGATTTCCGTATTCCAGCACCGGCAGCCAAAACAGGGCGCACAGCGCCGTACCGGCCATGGCAGGAACAGCTGCGGTCCGCAGCCGTATGGTTTGGTAGCACAGATACAGCGCCGCGCTCACAAAGAGGCTTTCCAGCAGAAAAAGAACCAACTGGGGATCGGCAAAGGCATAGGCGATCCGCTGGATCAAAAACAGCAGGGGCCCTTTATGATCAAAAGCCTGCTTGTAGGGAACCAGCCCCTCCGCCCAAAGCATTCCAATCGTCTGGAACAGACCTGAATCCCAGCAATAGGAATCCCGGCGGAGCAAAGAGGTGCCCTGGGCAAAAAAATGCACCATGGTGAAACCCATCAGCAAACACAGCCCAATGGGGGCCATCCGGCAACGCTTTCGTAAAACTGGCTCGTCCTGCACGAACCTTCCTCCATTGTCTATCGCAGCACATGAAAACAGCAAAGAATAGCGAATAGATCCCATTCACTATAATGAGAATGGAAATAATTGTCAATAGCACTGTCCATGGGGCTGGGGTTCCCTTCTCCCTTCCCCATGGCAGCCAGTCATGGTATAATCATCCATGTTACTGAAGGAGGACACCATGCGCAACACCCGCAGCTTTTTGATCGGCCGGACCCCCATTGGCGGGGGACATCCTGTGACTGTCCAGAGCATGACCAACACAGACACCCGGGACGCGGCTGCCACCCTGGCCCAGATATGCGCCCTGGCCCAAGCCGGATGCGATATCGTCCGGGTCAGCGTATACGATGACGCATGCTTGCCCGCAATCGGCGAGCTGGTCCGGCAAAGCCCGCTGCCCCTGGTGGCAGATATTCATTACCGCGCCGATTTGGCCGTGGGGGCCATGGAGCGCGGTATCGCCAAGGTGCGGATTAACCCCGGCAACATTGGCAGCCAGGCGGAGGTGCGCCGGGTGGCGGACTGCGCGAAGGCGCATGGGGTACCCATCCGGATCGGGGTCAACAGCGGTTCCATCGAAAAGGAGATCCTCCGCCGGGAGGGCGGCATCACCCCCCGGGGGATGGTGGATAGCGCGCTGCGCCATGCCCGGCTGCTGGAGCAGGAGGGTTTCCATAACATCGTCCTTTCCCTGAAGGCCAGCGACGTACCGCTCACCGTAAAGGCCTATCAGCTGGCTGCCAGGGAGACCGATTACCCCCTTCATGTGGGGGTGACCGAGGCTGGGCTGCCCGGTGCCGGCAATATCAAAAGCGCGGTAGGCATTGGCGCCCTGCTGCTGCAGGGCATTGGCGACACCATTCGCGTATCGTTAACCGGCAGCCCCATCCCCGAGGTGAAGGCCGCCATTGACATTCTGCAAGCCGTAGGCCTGCGCCGCAATTTTGTGAACGTCATCAGCTGCCCGACCTGCGGCCGCACCGGAATTGATGTGGCCGCCATCGCCCGCCGGGTACAGGAGGAGCTTGCGGATCTCCGGGTTCCACTCACCGTGGCGGTGATGGGTTGCGTGGTCAACGGCCCCGGCGAGGCCAGGGAAGCGGACGTGGGTCTGGCGGGAGGCGGTCTGGCTGCCGCAACCGACGGAGGCGAAGGAGGCGGTTATGCCGTAGGCGCGCTCTTTGAGCGAGGCAAACCTCCCCGCCGCATCCAGGGAGACCTGGCCGGACAGCTTATCGCCAGGGCCCGGGAAATCGCTATGGAAAAAGAGGGTTTGGTTTGAACAAGCAAGAGCTGTTGCGCCTGTTGGAAGAAACGGTGCCGCTCCTGAAGGGTAAGCTTCAGGTGGAGCGGGTGCTGTATAAAAAGAGCGCCAACAAGGCGTACATGACCTTTCTTTCCGAGGTGCTGGTTACAGAGCGGGACTTTTTGGCATTGGAAAGGAAGCTGCGCAGCGTCCTTCCGGGCGTGACCCTGGCGATACGCATTGCTTCACCCTCTTTGGGGGAGGACTTTCTGCGCAACATACACAAGTACAAACCGGTGCTCACGGACTTTCTGCGCCGCCAAAGCCCCGCTCTGTCCACCTGGATCCACGACGTGGGCTGGCAGGTGGAGCAGGGCCGCATCCTGCTCACCTGCCCTGACGAGATTTCCATCGACTATTTCAAACGGAATCAACTGGACGACAAGCTTTCCCAGGCAGTTTGGGATATCTTCCGGCTGAGGCTGACCGTCAGCCTTGTGCTCTGCGGCCAGCGGGAGGAATGGGTCCGGGAAATGCGGGAACAAAGAGGCTTTGCCTTTTCACCGCAGCTTCCGGCAGCCGGAGAGGATGAAAAGAGGGCTTCTCATCAGACGACAGCCGGCCCGGATGCTCTCTCTGCTGCCTGGAATACCTCCCCTCCCCATTGCGTGAGAAAGGAGACTCCCGCGCATCTCCCCAAGCCAGCCAAGGAGACCAAAGGACCCGTTCTCAAGGGCCGGGCGATTGCGGATCGGCCGGTGCCCATTGCCGAGCTCACCGACGACAGCGGCATCGTGGTTCTCCAGGGGATCCTTACCGGAGTGAAGGAGCCCAAGGAACTCAAGGGCGGCGAAACCGTGCTGTGCACCTTTGCCCTGTATGACGACACCGGCACCATCTACTGCAAGGCCTATTACCAGTACCGCATGAAACGGGCAGGCTTGGGGGAGACCCCCACCCCGCCCACGGATGAGGAACGGGCCCGCCTTGCAGAGCAGGTCAAACTCATTCAGGATGGCATTCAGGTGCGGGTGCGGGGGGATTGCCGCCAGGACAGCTTTTTGGGCGAGCTTTGCCTGAGCGTGCGGGACATGCAGCAAATCCCCCTGGTGGAGCGGACAGATGACGCTGCTGAAAAGCGCATCGAGCTGCATATGCACTCCACCATGAGTACCATGGATGCCACAGCCGAAGCGTCAGCGCTCATCGCCCAGGCCGCCAAATGGGGCCACCCTGCTGTGGCCATTACGGACCATGGCGTGGTACAGGCATTCCCGTCGGCCTTTGCTGCCGCAAAAAAGCACAGCATCAAGCTGATACCTGGCGTTGAGGGCTACCTGGTGGACATGGTGCCCATCATGGAAGATGCCCCGCAGGTCCCCCTTTCCTCTCCCATTGTGGTGATGGACTTTGAAACCACAGGCCTTTCCCCGGCTGTGGACCGGATCATTGAAATCGGCGCTGTCAAGCTCCAGGACGGACAAGTGGTGGACGAACTGTCCATCCTGTGCAACCCGGGGGTATCCCTGAAGCCTCGCATCACCGAGATCACAGGGATCACCGATCTGATGCTCCAGGGCAAAGAAAGCCCCGCCCAGGGGGTGTCCAAACTGCTCACCTTCATTGGGGACTGCCCTGTAGCCGCCCACAACGCTCCCTTTGACATGGGGATGCTTACCGCCGAATGCCGGCGTATGGGAATCTCTTTCCATCCTCCCGTTCTGGACACCCTGGTGCTGGCCCGGCGGCTCTATCCCAAGCAGAGCAGCTTCCGCCTGGCTGCCCTGTGCCGCCTTCTGGGAGTATCCCTGAAAAACGCTCACCGGGCGGTTCATGACGCAGCCGCCACGGCCCAGTGTCTCCAGAAAATGTTTGAGAACCTGGCCGCCCTGGGGGTGGAGCGCTTGTCACAGATTGAAGAGGCCGTCAGCGGCCAGAGCATGAGCAGCTCCTACCACATCATCCTATTGGCGAAATCCCAAAAAGGCATGGAAAACCTCAACCGCCTGATCTCGGAAAGCCATCTCCACTACTTCAGGCGCCAGCCCAACATGCCCCGGCATCTGATTGAGAAGTACCGGGAGGGGCTGATCCTGGGCTCCGCCTGCGAGGCGGGGGAGTTGTATCAGGCGGTGGCCGCCGGCAAGCCGGAGACGGAGCTTGAGCGCATTGCGGCCTTTTACGACTATCTGGAAATCCAGCCTGTCGGCAACAACGCTTTTATGATTGCCGAGGGCCTGGCCCGGGACGAAGACCAGCTTCGGGGCTTCAACCGCCGCATCGTGGACCTGGGGGAAAGGCTGGGCAAGCCGGTGGTGGCCACCGGGGACGTGCATTTCCTGAATCCCCAGGATGCCGTCTACCGGGCCATCCTGCAAGCCGGGCAGGGCTATGACAGCTGCGACAACCAGCCTCCCCTGTACTTCAAGACCACCCAGGAGATGCTCCAGGAGTTTGCCTACCTGGGGCCGGAAAAGGCCCGTGAGGTCGTCATCACGGCCCCCGCCGGCATCGCGGCCCTGGTGGAGGACCTGCGGCTTTTCCCCAAGCATCCCAAGAATGAAGAAACCTTTCAGCCCTTCTGGCCGGAGGCTGCTCATGATATCGAAACCATGTCATGGCGCAGAGCCAAGGAGCTTTACGGCGATCCCCTTCCGGAACTGATCCAGGCCCGTCTTCACAAGGAACTAAAAAGTATTATCGGCTATGGCTTTGCCACGCTGTACTCCATTGCTCAGAAACTGGTTCTCAAGTCCCTTCAGGACGGGTACCTGGTGGGAAGCCGCGGCTCCGTTGGGTCCAGCTTTGTGGCAACCCTCTGCGGCATCACAGAGGTCAATCCTCTGCCGCCCCACTACCGCTGCGACACCTGCCACTACGCCCGCTTTACGGACCCCGTACAGGCTTCTGTGGGCGTGGACCTGCCCGACGCCGTATGCGAGGTCTGCGGACAACCTCTGGTCAAGGATGGTTATGCCATCCCCTTTGAGGTATTCCTGGGCTTTGAGGGAGACAAAGTGCCCGACATTGACCTCAACTTTTCCGGGGAATACCAGCCCAGGGCTCATGCCTATATCGAGGAACTCTTTGGCAAGGGCTATGTGTTCCGGGCCGGCACCATTGGGAGTCTGGCGGAGAAGACCGCCTTTGGATATGCGGCCAAGTACCTGGAGGAGAGGGGAATACCAGCGGGGCGCGCCCACAAGGAGCGTCTGGCCGCGGGATGCATCGGGGTCAAACGCACCACAGGCCAGCATCCCGGAGGAATTGTGGTGCTGCCCAAGGAATATGACATCAACCAGTTTACTGCCATCCAGCACCCCGCGGACGATACCGACGGAGATATCATCACCACCCACTACGATTTCCGGAGCATGCATGACATTCTGGTTAAGCTGGACTGTCTGGGGCATGACGACCCGACCATGATGCACCGCCTGGAGGAGGCCACAGGGATCGGGTATAAATCCATCCCCCTGGACGATCCCAAGGTGATGCGCCTGTTCACCAGCCCGGAACCCCTGGGCGTTACCAGCGAGCAGATCCTCTGCGAGACCGGCACACTGGGGATTCCGGAGTTTGGCACCTCCTTCGTTCAGGGGATGCTTCAGGATACCCGTCCCTCCACCATGGAGGAACTGATCCGCATTTCCGGGCTTTCCCACGGCACAGACGTATGGCTTGGCAATGCCAAGGACCTGATTGATCAAAAAATTGCCGCCCTCCGGCAATGCATCTGCACCCGGGACGACATCATGAACTACCTGATCTCCGTAGGCGTGGAAAGCAAAATGAGCTTTGACATCATGGAGTCCGTCCGCAAGGGCAGGGGCCTGAAGCCGGCCATGGAAATGGCGATGGTGGAGAAAAACGTACCAGAATGGTTTATTGACAGCTGCAAGAAAATCAAGTATATGTTTCCTAAAGGACATGCCGTCGCCTATGTGACCATGGCCTTGCGTGTCGCCTGGTACAAGGTGTACTATCCCCTGGAGTATTACGCGGCCTATTTTTCCATCCGGGCGGACGGCTTTGACGCCGGCAGGATGCTACTGAGCGTGGAAAGCCTGCGCAGCCTTTTACAGGAGATGGATGCCAAGGAAGAAAAGCTGAGCGTTAAGGATAAACAGGAACAAAACGCATACCGCATGCTGCTGGAAATGCAGGCCAGGGGCATTCGCATGTTGCCGGTGGATCTGTACAAAAGCCATGCAAACCGCTTCCTGCCGGAGGATGGAAATCTGCGCTGCCCCTTTACCTCCATCAATGGTTTTGGCGAAGCCGCTGTGCAGGGCATTCTGGAAACCCGGGATCCAAGCAGACCCTATCTGTCTGTGGAAGATCTGCGGCTTCGTGCCCGCCTGGGAACCAGTGCCATCGACATGCTTCATCAGCAGGGGGCTTTGGAGGGATTGCCCCCCACCAGTCAGGTGGATCTGTTCTCCCTGTTGTAACCATGCCAAAACAAGGCAGCCCTTTGCGGGGAACTTTACGCCGATGGTTTCGTTTATAGGGATGAGACCTTTTTGAAATGGAGGAAATGACATGAACATCAAAAGATGGACTGTATTGATACTGGCGCTTGCCCTGCTGTGCCTGCCCCAGGCCGCCTTTTTGAGGACAGCCAAAGCGGAAACGGCCCAAGTGGAACTTTACGGCCTTATCACTGAGGTGGTCGAGGGCGGCATTCTCCTTGCGGACGAGCAGCGGGGCGAAGTGCTGCTCAACGTGGACGCGGAGACTGTGCTGGAGGGCATCCTATCGGAAACCCCTTTGGAAAAAGGAATGTACGTGTATGCCAAGTACAACGGCATTCTCACCCGTTCCCAGCCGCCGCAGGCCCATGCGGACCGCCTGGGATGCTACACCCTGGAGGGCACGGTGGCACAGGTGACGGAAATGGGCGCAATGCTCACCGGGGACAAGCTTTTTGGAGACGCCATCATCCGCCTGAGTCCACGCATGCCCCATGTTTTGGCCGGAGTACCCATCAAGGTGTATTACAACGGGACCATGGCCATGAGCATGCCGCCCCAGGTACAGGCCAGCTATGTGGTGGTTCCGGTTCTTACCGGCACGGTGAAAAATGTCAGCGACAACGGCTTTACCCTGGTGGCTGAGGATGAAACGCTTTACACCGTTGAAGTGGACGGCCTGACCCTGCTTCCCACCGCCTGGTTTGATGGAAGCCTGGAAGGCAAAAAGGTGACGGTCTATTACGACGGGATCATCGGGGAGGGCGATATCCTGCGCTCCCTGGAAGTGGTGGACCCCTCCTTGATCGTGCAGGAGCCTACGCCCATGCCCACCCCTGAGCCCACCCAGGCTCCGGAAGACCCCGCCCCAAGCGATCCCACCACAGACGTTCCGGACAACACGGACGAACAGGATGGAATAAATCCCTCCGCCGCGCCGGAGGCAGCCTCCGGGGAAGTCCTTCAAAGCCTTCCCTCCCCCACTCCCATGAAACCATAAGGACCGAAGAATTCTATGACGGGTCATTGCGGCAGGAAATGCCCAATGACCCGTCTTTTTGCTCCCATATCTCGGCTTTGCCTTTTGATATGCCTCATGGTATAATCGACTCTGGCTGATTTTTTTCTCGTTTTTTCGGCCTTATGCTTCCCATGGAGGAGAATTTCCTGATGCAGAAAACCTTGGATCCTGTGATCAATGCCGCTGCGGTTCTGAAAAAGAAAACCGCGGACTGGCCGAGACTTCTGGCCTATGGGCTGGTTTTTGCCTTTTCCTTATGGATGTACTACTGGCAGGATCAGTTTATCTACACAGACTTCCATGTCCACATGATGGTTGCCGGCAGCTTTGACTTTGCCGATTTGCATTCCATCACCAGCCGCCTGGCATATCCGGCCTGGCATTTGTGCGTATCGATTCTGTATCAGCTTGGCATCCCCCTGGTTTGGGCCGCCTCGCTGGTCACCTCTCTGGCGAAAGTGGCCACCATGTTTCTTGGCTATCTGCTCATCACAGTGATCGCCGGAGAAGGGGTGAAGCGGAAATGGATCACCCTGGCGGGCTTCCTGCTGATGCTGGTTACAGGCATCCTGATCCCGGGAGTCAATGACACGGTTTACAAGGGGATCGGTTCCCCCAACGTATGGCACAACCCCACCCAGATGATGGTCAATGTGTCCATGCTGTTGAGCGTCCCCTTTGTAAGCCATTGCTGGCATGAGTTTGAACGCATCTACCCCCTGAAGGGACGCAGCACCCTGCTTCCCTGGAGTAAAGCGGCGCTGCTTATGGTGCTGCTGCTGTTTTCCCTGGCCTGCAAGCCCACCTTTATGCAGGCCTTGCTGCCTGCATGCGCGATCTTTTTTCTGATCCAGTGGATTCGGCATCCGGAGTGCAGCCGCTTCTTCCTCCAGATGATCCTGGTCTTCCTGCCCGCTGCCCTGTACTTTTTGCTTCAGTACCTCTATTACACAGGGGTGGTGGTGCCCTATACCAGCGGTGTGGAGTTTGGTGTTACGGCCCAAAGCGCGTGGAACAGTATCCGTGGAATCCTGATTACGTGCGCCTTCCCCCTGTATGCTCTCCTCGTGTGCCATGATAAGGACAAGGGCAAGGATGCCATGCTGAATCTTACCCTGCTGATGGTCCTCATCAGCGCTCTGGAAAGCATGTTCTTCCGGGAAACGGGGCTGCGCCTGGGCCATGGCAACTTCAACTGGGCCAGCATGAGCGCTTCACTGATGCTGTGGATCCTGATGCTGGGCAGGTTTATCCGTTCCTTTGCCGCGTACAGGCAGGAATCCTCCCCAAGATCTCCGGGCCGTTCCCTGGCCTTTGGGGCGGGCTTTGCGCTGCTCCTTTGGCATTCTCTTTCCGGAGTGTATTACATCGTGTACCTCTTCTCAACCAATAGTTCCTTCTGACAGAGGGACTTCGCCAGGATCTCCTCCAACACATCAGCGGCCCCCGGCTCTGAAGGCCGGGGGCCGCCCTTTTACTTTGCCCAGAAGTGGATTGCGTCCCGCAGGAACTGTGCACAGCCGGGGATCTCCCTGTCATAGTATGCGGTGAAGCGCTCGTCCGCCACATACAGATCCCCCAGTCCAAGATGAGCCTGCGGACTGTACTTGCTCCAGGTATATCCCAGCCATTTCCGGTGCATTCCGGCAATCTCGCGGCCTGCTTCCCCGGCAGGATCGTCGCCGGCCTTCACGGCAGCCTCCAGCTTCCGGATGAGCTCTGTGCCGAGGTTCTGCATTTCCTCATACTCCTCCCGGCTGAGCTTCATCATCCGGGCATTGCTGGCATCTACCGTCTCCTCGCCGTACTTCTCCCGTATCTCCGCACCATATTTTTCCTCGTTTTCCCGGACAAGCTTTTCTTTAAATCCCTCAAAGCGCTCCGCGTCTGTCATGGTGATTCCTCCCTTTTCATGTTCAATGGTTTTCCTGACCGTTTCAATCAGGCGGGCGGTCTGGGCCTGCCGTGCCAGCAGCGCCTTCAGATGCTCCTGCAGGGCCGCCAGCTGCTGAAAATCGTCGCTGTCCAGCGTCCTTTTGATCTCCTCCAGACCCATGCCCAGTTCCCGGTAAAACAGGATCTGCTGCAGGCGGCGGACCTCTGCCTGACCGTAGATCCGGTACCCGGAGGAGTTGATTCTGGCGGGTGCAAGCAACCCGCTCTGATCGTAAAACCGCAGCGTTCTGGGACTGACTCCCGCAAGAGTGGCAAGCTTCCGTACCGTGTATTCCACCAAAATCCCTCCTGATAAACGCATCATAAACGATGACGTAACGTCAATGTCAACCCCTGCCCAAAAGTTTTTTTCTTGCGCCCTGGCTTTCCCATATGCTATAAAGGAGACAAGCACTGATCGCCCACAGATGAAAAAGGAGGCTGCGATCTTGAAAAGGGCCCTTCAAAGGCTGGGCAAGGCGCTTCCCAACGGCTTTACCCTTCTGGCCGCGCTGCTGATCTTCCTCATCCTGACCATTCTCCTTGTCTTTCAATCCTCCTTCTCCTTTGCCTATCGCAACGGGTCTTTGTTTTCCAACCTGTTGTTATTGCCAATCATCCTGATGCTTCTTGGGCTTTGTGCCTGGGCCTGTGCATTGATACACAAGCGCCGGGGGCATTCTTCCCGCCGGATGCTCTCCCGCAAGCGCTTTCTCGTACTCCTGTGCCTGGGCAATGCCCTGCTCCTGCCTGTGCAGCTGGTGATGGTCCGCAGCCTTTGGTTCTTTCCTGCCTGGGATCCCCAAAACTGCTGGCAGGCAGCCATGGAGCTTGCCAATGGCCAGCCCTTTACGCTGGCAGAATACTTTCAGCTTTGCCCCAACAACGCACCCATCTCCCTGGTGCTGACAGCCCCCATGTGGGCGGGCGTGAAGCTGGGGCTGGCGGAACCTTTTATCCTCCTGCCTTCCCTGGGCGCGCTGCTGATGAATCTGGCCTCTCTCTTTACGGTTCTTTGCGTGGAGCGCATCTCCCGAAGCCGGGCTGCCACATTGTTTGGATACGCGCTTTCCACAGTCTTTGTGCTGCTGTCGCCCTATCTGTCCGTTCCCTATACGGACAGCTATGCCGTCCTGTTCCCCATCCTGGCCCTTTTTCTCTCCCTCACCAGGCTCCGTCCGCCCCTGAAATGGTTTCTGGTTGCCCTGGCCATATCTCTTGGCGCTGCCATCAAGCCTACCGTATGGATTGTCGTGATTGCCCTGCTGTTGGTGAAAGGGCCTTATCTCCTGGCAGCCCTTCCTCTTCCACGCGACCTGCTCAAACGGGTTCTGGCATCGGCTCTGGCCCTGCTCCTTGGCCTGTTGCCGGGCATCGCCCTGGAGAAGGCAGCCTGCATGGTGCTGGCAGGCAGCCCTGTGCCCCAGGGCCAGCTCAGTATGACCCATTACCTGATGCTGGGCATGAATGACACCACCTATGGGGGTCATTCCCCTGAGGATGTGGAATACTCCCGTTCCTTCCCCACCCTGAAGCAGCGGCAGCAGGCCAATGTGCGCAAAGCCTGGGAACGGGTGAAAGCCAGAAGCCTTGTCCAGAACGTACGCTTTTTTGCCATCAAGCTTTACAAGGCTTACAACAGCGGCACCTTCGCCTTCAACGGCAGCTTCCTGCCCCATGCCACCCCCAAGCGAACAGATCCCCTCTCCCTGTTCCTGCGGAGCATCTATGATGGAAAAGGAAAATTCAACCTCATTTACCGCACTGTCTACCAGGGGCTCTGGCTGCTGATCCTGATTCTATGCCTGCCGGCCCTTCTGCTGGGCCGCAAGCGCTGCGGGGTCCTTGCGATGCTTGCGCTTGTGGTGCTGGGGGTATCCGCTTATCTGATGTTTTTTGAGGTATGGCCTCGATACCTGTTCCTCTACGCGCCCTTCTTTGTTGCCCTGGCTGCCCTGGGGATGAGGGAGACCTGCAGAAGGCTGGGGCCATTCCTGGCGGGCAGCAAAAATCCATAAAAGGAGCAAAAAAGGAAGCCCTCCCTCAGGGAAAGGCTTCCTTATCTGCTGTGCTCCTGCCATCAGGGCCTGCCGGAGCTATTCACCCTCACTCCATGGCCACGATAAACTCTTCGAAGAACTCGGGGCAACTCCAGGTGCCGCAGGCGCTCACCGTATCTTCTCCTACGATCAACTGCAACAAGAGCCCATTGTCCATCCCAATGATCAGGGACTTGGAGCCTCCGGAGGAAATGCTGGCGCTTTGATAGCTGGCGTTGTCCAGCAGGATCTGCATCAATTCCTGGGCCTTTTGGGCGTCGTCGATGATCCCCACGTCGCTCAGCTCCATGGACACCACCTGGGACGCCGCGCAGAGGGTATCCTCCAGGTTTTCATTACCAACGATCGCTCCGCCCGCAAAGCTTACCCGCTGAAACACCCGCAGGGTTCCCTCCACCAGGGCCGCTGCCATGGCGCCTCTCATGCCCTGCACCGCATACACGGTTTCCCCTTGGGAAACCACGTTGCTCACTGCACCGCCGGTACTCAGGGCAGGCTCCAGGGTGTATTCCGTCACCTGGCCCAGGCTGTCGCCCAACAAGCTCTGCTCAATGGAAGCAGGGGTTTTAAGCATCCTGTAGGTGGCCCCTTCCACCGTCACCAGGGGAAACGTGCTGCCCTGGCCCTTGGCAAACAGGTTCCGATACGCCGGGGTTTCTTTTTCCGGGCCCAGGGAGATGCTCCCCGGAGGCACGTCCAGCAGCGCGCGCTCGGTTGCCTTCAGGGTGGCGGCCTGCTCCCCGCCCCCAGCCGTCTGGCTGTCCAGCACGGTGTGCGAGGGTACCGGTGAAAGAGGCATCCGTTCCTTCCCGGTCTGGGCATAGATGCCAATGCAAACAAGCAGCGCGGCACCCACCGCCAGGGCAGGTCTCCACACGCGGCGGACCGCCGCCTTGTCCCTCTTTCGGGCGGCCGCCAGTTTTATCTCCCCCAGCATCTTGGGGGTCGCGCGCAAACCACCCAACTGTCTGTTGGCAATGTCCTGGAGTTGTTCGATATGGCTCATTGCTGGGAGCCTCCTTGTAAAATGGTTTCCAACTTTTTTCTCCCCCGGGACAGCCGGCTGGAAATGGTGCCCTCGGGCATGCCCATCATTTCGGCGATTTCGCTGATGCCGTATCCCTGGTAGTAGTGAAGCAAAATGACCTCCCGAAAGTCCGGGGGAAGCTGATGGATGGCTGTCATCATGGCTTCCTCCTCGTCCCTGCGCTCCGTATCGTCCGGCGCGGGGATGAGCTCAAAGGTCGGGCTTCCCAGTACCACGCGTTTCACCCAGGCGCCGCGCCACAAATCCCGGCACCGGTTGAGGGCGACTTTGAGCAACCAGGCCTTCTCCCGCCCCTGGGCCAGCTCAGGGGCGTTGGTAAGGAGCCGCACAAAGACATCCTGGCATACATCCTCCGCCTTTTGCCTGTCACCCAGGTAAAAATAGCTCACGCGCAGAACGTCGGTCGCGTATTTCTCGTACAATTCCTCGAAATACGTCATGCTGGAGCCTCCGTTTTCACCCGGTCCTGGGGAAGCGGGTGCACTGTGCTCACTCATCCAACGAACCGCCCTTCCTGTTTCTTGCAAATCAGCCAAAGATTTTGCATATGTGCCGGTCCTGCCGCCGGTGACTACACACCGCGTCAGACCCTGTTTGACATGGCTGCCCTCATTGTACCATTCCCCAAAGAATTTGTCCAAATGTAAACACTGCCAGGCCCCGGTCCCCCGGATTTTTCTTTTTGCGGCAAATATGATATACTCGGGGATGTACCGGGGAGCACGGATGCGCAATGGTCGCTCCGCCCCTTCCAAAGATGGAGGCTGCAGTCATGTTTGGCAAGATCATGAACCAATTTTATTATGGAAAAAGCGGTAAAGGCGACTATCGCAAGGAGGACCTGCCCCAAAACCGCTGGGAACTGTTTTGGGAAATGTTGAAAATCCGCTTGAGCGGCCTTTGCCGGCTCAACCTGATGGATGCCATCAGCTGGCTTCCGGCGCTCCTGGTGGCGTTGTCTGCTGTGCTGAACGGATACAGTGCCTTGGCGGGCTTTATGGAACTGCAGACGGCAGGAGACCCGGCGGTGGCCGGAATATCCCTCCCCGATGTCCTGCGGGGCCTGACACTTCAAACCCTGCTGCTGCTGGTGCCTTGCATCGCCATCACCGGGCCCTTCACCGCCGGGGTGGCTTATGTGACGCGCAACTGGTCCCGGGATGAGCATGCCTTTGTGTGGTCGGATTTTCGCGATGCCATCAAGGAAAACTGGAAGCAGAGCCTGGGCATCTCGGCGATTACCGGCATCATGCCCCTGGTATTTTATGTCTGCTGGGTGTTCTACGGGGAAATGACCAAGGAAAGCCCCTTGTTCCTGGTGCCCCAAATCCTTAGCCTCACCATTGTGGCAGTGTGGATGTGTGCACTTACGTACTTCTACCCCCTGATGGTAACCTACAAGCTGCGCTTTCGGGATCTGCTGCGCAACGGCCTCCTGCTGACTGTGGGCCGCCTGCCCGTGAGCGTTGGGCTCAAGCTGCTTTCGTTGGTGCCCGCACTGATTGCATCCCTGGTGGCCATCTTTACCCCCTATGTGCAATGGGCTGTCCTGGGCTTTGGGCTGTATTATCTCATCATCGGCTTTTCACTGAGCCGTTTCGTGGGAGCGAGCTATGCCAACGCAGTCTTTGACAAGTATATCAACCCGCGCATCGAAGGAGCGGTGGTGAATCGGGGCCTGTATAAGGAAGAGGACGATGAGGACGAAAAACCCGGTCCGGAGGAAACCATCATCCAGCCATAACCGCGCATGACCTGCCTGGCTTTCGCGCAACCTAGGTCAAAAGGCTAAGGAGCGTAAAAGCATGGCAAAACATAAGGAGCCCAAGAGTCTGGGACAGAGTGCCCTGCGCAGAAGCGCACTTTCCTATCTGTCTGCCCAGGAGCGCAAAAAGTATGAGATCGCACGGGACCTGGGCCTTCTGGAACGGGTGAAGGATGTGGGCTGGGCCGGGCTGACCGCTAAGGAAACAGGCCGTATTGGAGGTCTGATTGGCCAAGGGAACCGCAAACAGCCCCCGGCCCCGTAACGGCGGCCCGGCTTGCCCGCCCAGGGCCGGGTCCGCTGAAGGAGTTTTGAAATGTACACGGCTTTTGCTTCCGTTTACGACCGCCTGATGTCCGATGTGAATTATCCTGCATGGGCCAGGTTCTACGCCACCCTGATGGACCAGTATCACCTGCCCCGGGGCAAGGTCTGCGAATGCGCCTGCGGCACCGGCAGCCTCACAATTCTGTTGGCGCAGATGGGGTACCAGATGACCGGCGTAGACCTGTCCGCCGACATGCTCTTTGAAGCCAGCCAAAAGGCTCGAAAGCACGGGGCCATGATCCCCTTTGTGAAACAGGACATGCGGGGGCTGCGCCTGCATCGGCAAATGGACGCGGTGCTTTGCACCAATGACGGGCTGAACTACCTGCCCACCTGGGAGGATGTGGCCACGTTTTTCCGGGCAGTCTTTCAGGCCCTGCGACCGGGCGGCGGCTTCTTCTTTGATGTTTCAACGCCCTACAAACTTGAGCATGTGTTGGGCAATACCTTCCTGGGTCATGAGGAGGAGGACGTGGCCTACCTGTGGCAGAATACCTTTTCAAAAAGCAGGCGGTCCGTGGATTTGGACCTGACCATATTTCTCAAACAACAGGATGGCTCCTACCGCCGTATTGAGGAGCATCAGCGGCAGTTTGCCTACGATGCGGAACTGCTCAACAGACTGTTGCTCAAGACCGGTTTTGTGGAGGTTGGCTTTTACGGAGACCAAAAGCTCACCGGCCCCGGCCCCAAGGAGCAGCGCTGGCACATGTCGGCCCGCAAGCCCTTGTCCGCACAGGAATAGACACCATCAACAATGAAGAAGGAATGCATGATGACTACCAAAGACAACCAATCGGACAGCCCGATGAATCCTCTGGACAGGGAGGACGGGATTCTTCATATCACCCTGGCGGAGGGCCTGGTGCGGGGGCTGCTGCTCACAGGCACCAAAACGGTTCAGGAAGCGGCCCGTATTCATCAAACCACCCCCGTGGTCACGGCAGCCCTGGGCCGGATGCTGATGGGTACCGCCATGCTTGGGACCATGCTTAAGGGAGAACAATCCTCGGTTACCGTTTCCATCGATGGGGGCGGCCCCATCGGCAAGATGATCTGTGTGGGTGACGCCCAGTCCGTCCGCGGCAGCGTGGACCACCCCGGGCTGGAACTGCCCCTGCGTCGGGACGGCAAACTGAGTGTCGGATCGGCCGTGGGCAGCGAAGGCCGCATCAGCGTTGTGAAGGATCTGGGGCTGAAAACCCCCTATGTGGGGCAGGTGTCTTTGGTCAGCGGCGAGATTGCCGAGGACTTCGCCTCCTACTTTGTCCAAAGCGAGCAAAGCCCCTCCCTGGTAAGCCTGGGGGTCCTGGTGGCACAGGATGTGGTGCTGGCCGCCGGGGGCGTGCTGCTGCAGCCTCTGCCTGGTTGCCCGGACTCCGTCATCGACCAGCTGGAGCTCCGCAGCCCGCTTTTTGGGGACATCAGCCGGGAACTGGCCCATGATCCCATGGAGGTGCTGATGAAGGGCTGGTTTGCAGGACTGGACCCGGTGCTGCTGGAAACAACGCCCCTGTCCTACCAATGCCACTGCTCCCGTTCCCGGATGGAAAAGGCCCTGATCGCCCTGGGCCGGGAGGAATTGACCCGGATGATCGAGGACGAAATCGACGGGGCGGAACTCAGCTGCCATTTCTGCCGGGCCCGCCATCACTTCACCACCCAGGATCTGATCCGCCTCTTGAACAAGGCCACCCAATGACCCTCTGCGAAGGAGCGAACCATGACCAATCTGCATCGCCCCGATTCCCTGGGGCAGGTGGTTTCCTTTGAAAGACCCTCCCATTACTGGCTTCGCCGTGCCCAGCGCCACCGCAAACGGGGGGAGCATCACCAGGCAGCTGCTTTGCTGCGCCGGGCCGTGGCCTTGGAACCCGCCTCCGGGGAACTGCGCCTTGAGTATGCCCAGTGCCTGCGGGAGATGAGCTGCTATGAAGCCAGCACCCGGGAGGCCTTCCGGGTGCTGGCCCTGGAGCCCACGGGCTTTTTGCCCTACGGTCTCATTGGCCGCAATATGCTGTCCCTGGGCCGGGAACAGGAGGCCATGGATGCCTTCTCCCATTATCTGGAACAGGCCCGCGTAAGGCAGGTGGATGCCCTGCTGTGGGAAGAGGAAAACGAATCCTTTGTGCTGGAGGATTTTCTGGAGGAACCCCATTTGGGCTCGGCCAGATATGAAACCTTGCTTCACATCGCTTCCCTGCGCCTGTCCCAGGGGGATTTGGAACATGCCCACAGACGGTTGAACCGGGCGGCCCGCGTCCATAAGGGTGATGCCCGGCTCCATGCCTTGTTTGCCATGCTCTACCAGGCCCTCAGCCGGCCGGAAAGGGCCCTGCACCATGCGCTCCTTTCTGTCCAGGATAACCCCCGGCATGTGGCTTCCCTGTGCGCCCTGGCCAGTGTGCGCATGCAGCGGGGCGAGCGGGGTCTTGCGGGCGCGGCCATGCTGGCTGCCGCCTTTCATTGCCGTTATCCCTATGACGAGCAGCTGTTCTGCTTTACCGCCTCGGCCCTGAACATGCCCCAGCCCATGCTGGCCATGCTTCGCCTTGGCAAGCGCCGCAATCCGGACCGGGTACCCACGCTGTACAATTTGGCGCTGGCGCTTCTTCGGCAGGGGAAGACCGAGGAGGCCGTAGCCTATTTACACCGATGCCGGGATCTGGACCCGGAGGATGTGACCGCCCTTTTCATGGCCCAAGCCGTCACAGGCTGGGTGGAGGCAGGAATGAGCCGGGAGGAGCAGTGCAAGCAGGCCCGGCAGCTCCCCTTCTACCCTCTGCTGCCCCCTGAGGCGGAGCATCGCCTGCTGGAAACCCTGGCCCATGCCCTCAGCGAAGGGCTGCCTGCCTTTGTGAACGCCCTTCAGACGGATGGCCTGCTCTACCGCCAATACCTCTATGCCCTGGCCTCACCCATCGGCAATGTGGGAAGATCCCTGTTTCCCGTAGCCATGGCCCTGGCCAAGAATGCCTCTGACCAGGCGGAGCGGCTGCTGCGGGATGTACTTCTGCAAAATCCCCAGGGTGAGGACGGTAAGCGCCTGGCCCTGTCCATGCTGATGACCCTTGGAGCCGAACCTCCTTATGTGCTGTGGCAAAACGGCCGCATCATCCAGGTAGATCCCAGGGCCACGCCCGCGCGCATCGCCTCTGTGACCCAGAGGCTGATACTGCGCCGCATTCTTTCCGCTCGGCGCATGGTTCAGGATTCCCGCCTGCCCGCCCATGCCCTTGAGCTGCTCCGCCGCATGGACCATCGCACGCGCTACGCCTTTGCGGCCGACGTAGGCCACATCTGGCGGAACGCTCTGGGTAAGCATTTTTGTCTCACCTATGGCCTGGCTGAAATGCCCCACCTGGGGCAGTATGAAACCCCCCATGCCCGGCAGCAGGCCCGCCGGGCCTTTGAGAAGCTCTGTGCACTGCTCCCCATCCCACAAGGAGGAAACTCATATGAACCTCATTGACTTTGACGGCCATTTTTCCCAGTACCTTGATACCTGGACCGTTCAAAACGCCCACCGCTTCAAACGCCCCGAGGACATGGAAGAGGAGATGCCTTCCGTGTATTTGAAGTTTCTCAACACCCCCGCACCTTGGCTGGACGGGGCCACCCCAGGGTCGTATTTTGACCGTTATGCCGACGCAGGGGAGCTCACCAAACTGATGGTTGACTATGTGAACCAGGAGGACTGCTCTGTACCGGACCCTCTGCTGGAGCGGCTGGTGGAACTGGGGGACGAAAATCCCCTGCTGTCGCTGATGCGGGACACCTCCGCCCCCTGCGAGGCCAGGATGCTGGCCATTGACCTGCTGCGGCAGATGGAAAGTGACTCGCCCATGGTGGACTATCTCCGCTGGCAGGTGGAGCGCCGGGAGGAAGACGAGTTGCTGGATGCCGCCCTGGAAAGCCTTGAGGAAATGGGGGAGGCTGCCCTGGGACCGGCCAAAGTGGCCTTCCTGGCCGCCGGTGAAGAGGGCAAGGAAGCCCTGCTGGATGTGCTTGCCAACGGTCCCAGGGATGAGGACGTGTTTGCCTTTGCTTTAAACGCCTTTCAGCACCACAAGGAAAAACGGGCTCTCTATGCCGGTTACCTGGCCAAACTGGATGACGACCGTGCTTTGGAGGCTCTGTTGGAGGTAGCTGAGGGCGATGATGTGAGCTATATTGATTTCATTGAGATCCGCAGCGCCATCGAGCGCCTGGGCGGAGAAGCCCCCGTCCGGGACTTTTCCAACGACCCCACCTATCACGCCGTCAAACGTCTTCAGTAACCGGCAGGACTTTGGGCTTTTGGACCGTTGTTTTCATGAGGAGGAATCATCCTTGATCACATTGCAGGAGATTCAGCAAAACGAGAGCATCAGGGCTCTGGTGATGGCAGGCAACAACTACCTGGACGCTCTGGGCTACACCGATCATGGCCCCCATCATCTGCGCTATGTGAGCCGTACCGCCAGCGGCATCCTCACGGCCCTGGGCTACAGCCGGCGGGAAATCGAACTGGCCGCCATTGCAGGCTGGGTTCATGACGTTGGAAACAGCATCAACCGTCACAACCACGGTCCCAACGGCGCTGTGCTGCTCTTTCCCATCCTGAAGGAAGCGGGGATGGAAATCGCCGATGTGATGGAGGTCATCACTGCCGTGGGAAACCACGAGGAGCAAAGCGGCACGGTTAGCACCGCCATCAGCGCGGCCCTGGTGATCGGGGACAAGAGCGACGCCCACAAAAGCCGTGTACGCAACGGCAAAGTGGATCCTTTGGACGTTCATGACCGGGTGAATTTTGCGATTCAGGAAAACCATGTGGCCGTAGACAAGGAAGCCAGGATGATCCGCCAGTCTCTGGTGATGGACGAAAGCTCCAGTGTGCTGGAGTATCTGAGCATCTACCTCTCCCGCATCATCATGTGCGAAAAGGCTGCCGCATTCCTCGGCCAGGGCTTTGATCTGACCATCAACGGCAGCCCTGTGAATAACAGACGCTAACACCACTCCCGCAGGGGGGCCCTCTGGACCTGCCCGGGATGTGGAAAGGAGCCTCTATGATCTGTCAACGCTGCGGTACCTATATCTCCTCTCAGGACGCGCTTACCTGCGACCATTGCGGCGCGCTGCTTTCCAGCGAGCCTTCCATGACCCCCATGACAGGCGTGCGTGCGATCCGCCAGGGCCGAATGGGGGCTACGCCTCCGGTTCTGCCGGACCAGCCCCGGGAGGGGGTTCCCGAATACGGTGATTTTGACATGTCCCCCCTGCCCATTGCTCAGGAAAGAAGCCCTAGGCGCAAAACAGCCCCCAAAGGCCTGGCCAGTTTTGCCAGCCGCCCTTCCACCCACCGGGGCGTGCCCGTGAACAGCAGGGCCCGCTCCCGGCCGATTGTGGCCCGCCACGTAAAAACCCATTCCGTGAAGAAACACCCGGTGAACTGGATGCTCATGGGCCTGATCGTCATCGTTATTCTCATCGGCATTTGGGTGGGATACTCCCTGTACATGAGCAACACCGACGAGGGCCAGCGCATCACGGCCCGGCGTATGGTTGCCGATACCACGGAGATTACCCTTGAGTTGGCCACCAGCACCGACGATCTGCGCCGGACCCTGCGTGAGGATGCCCTCAAGGAACTGGCAAGTGCTCCGGCCCATGCCTATTGGCTGGTGGGCCAGGAATACATCGACAGGGGAGATGTGGAAAACGCCATTCTCTCCTTCCGCATCGCCAACATTCTCGACCCGGAGAATTATGACGGGCTGTTGCTGCTTGCCAACGCCTACGAGCTTAACAACGACGATGCGGCCGCCGAAGCCTTGTACCTTACCCTCAGTGAAACGGTGGCCCCCTCCCGCACTGAGGCTTATACCGCCCTGATCCGCATGTATCAAAACCAGAGCCGCAACCCGGAAGCCGCGGCCATGATGCTCAAGGCCTACCAGAATACCGACAGGGAATCCTACCGCCTGGAGCGAAAGGATTTTATCCCCAATACCCCTCAGGTGGATCTGCCCGCCGGCCGCTATGAACTGGAGCAAACGGTTCACTTGACCTCCCCCCAGGGCTATGATATCTACTACACCCTGGACGACGGGGCGGAGCTGCCCAAGGATGGTATCTATACCGAGGACGGCATTGTGAAGATCCCCGAAGGTACCTTGACCCTTCGGGCTGTGTGCATCAGCGAGGACCTGGTCAGCGACCCCCTGTCCGTCACCTATCAGGTTTTTTATCCCACCCCTGCTGCTCCCAAGACCAACCTTGCCCCCAATACCTACAGCAGCCGCAAAACGGTGATGCTGAGACCGGGAGACAGCAAATCCAAGGAGACGCTGACTTTCTATTACACCATTGACGGCTCGACCCCGACCGTAGAAAGCCCGGTGTTTGACGGAACACCCATCCAGCTGCCCACAGGGCGGGTTACCATCCGGGCCGTTGCGGTGAACGAGTACGGAAAGATGTCCAGCACCTGCGAGGTGGGGTACAAAATCGACACCAAACCCTATCCGCTGGAAATGTACTCCGAAACGGACCAATTTGACGGCTTTGTGATCGGAGTTACCTCCCCTGAGGAGTTCACCCAGCGTTTTGGCGCTCCCTCCGCCACCACGTCCGCCCAGTATCTCACACTGACCGGGGAAGCCCAGCAGATGGATTACCCCTGGGGTTCGGCGGTTTTCCTGCAGACCGGGAACAAATGGGTGCTGGTTTCCGTGGAGATGAACCGGGAGATTACCCAGGGCCCCAGAGGCGTGGGCTTTGGCAGCACGGAAAGCGAAATCACCTCCGTATACAAGGATTTTGGGCAGGTGAAAGCTCCAAACGGCAACAGGGGCTTGTACTATGCGCATCCCAACATCGGCCAGGTGCTCCAAAACGCGGACGGGACGGTGACCGTGCAATACTCCTGCAGCACGCTGGAAAGCAAGATCTGGATATTGCAATACGTGCTCACGGGTGACCGGGTGAGCAAGATCGTCCATTTTTATCAGCCGCAACTGTGACCAAGCAAAAAAGGAGGCGTATTATGTCCAGGCAGCGAAAATACCGGTTATCTCTTATTTTCATGGTCGTCCTGACCCTGTGCTTTTCAGCGTTGGCCTGTGCACAAGAAGCGGCTCCAACTCCGGAAACATCCCCTGGCGTTTCCCCGGAGCCCTCCATCACCGTCACCTCCCAGTCCATCACGGACGAAGGGCGTCTGCTGACCGCCTGCGCCAACACGAAGAACACCAAGCCCAAGGGGGAAAACCTGAGCCCTCAGATCACCTTCACTCCTGTGGAGGGAGCGGCGTTGTATGCCGTGATCATGTTTGACACCGATGCCAACTGGCTCCACATGGCGGTATGGGATGTGACGGAAACCACCCTGGAGGCCGGGCGGTTTACAGACAAAAAGCA
>JAAYDR010000050.1 GCA_012729115.1 Clostridiales bacterium
CGCGAGCTCATGGATGAATACGGCGTCAAGACAATGGAGGATGTGCAAAACTTTGTCAAGATGCTGACGGCAGAAACCATCCAGGCGGCTCTGGATGCGGAGCTTGAGAGTGAGCTTGGCTACTCAAAATACGACTACAAGAACAAGGACACGGACAACAGCCGGAACGGGTACTCTCAGAAAACGGTGCAGGGTAGCCAGGGCGAGCTGGAAATCAATGTTCCCCGTGACCGGAAGGGCGAGTATGAGCCACAGCTGGTGAAGAAGCACCAGACCGATGTGTCCAGCATCGAGGACAAGGTCATCTTCCTGTATTCTCAGGGGGTGTCTACCCGGGACATTGAAAAAACAATGCGTGAGATGTATGGAATAGAAGTAGACGACAGCCGGGTCAGCAAGATAACCGATAAGCTTTTACCAGTAATCCGTGAATGGCAGGAGCGCCCCTTGCAGAGCGTGTATGCAATGGTTATACTGGATGCAGTACACTACAGCGTCCGAGAAAACGGAATTGTCACAAAAAAGGCCGCTTATGTGGCCATTGGCACTGATTTAGAGGGCAAAAAGGATGTTTTAGGTATTTGGCTGGGAACCAATGAATCCGCGAAATACTGGCTGAACGTGCTGACAGGTCTCAAAAACCGTGGAGTCCGGGATATCCTGATTGCATCTGTGGACGGACTTTCCGGCTTCGTCGAGGCCATCCACGCCGCCTTCCCCCAGACCGAGGTGCAGCGGTGCGTGATACACCAGATTCGGGCCTCCACCAGGTATGTGAGCTACAAAGACGTCAAAGCGTTTTCGGCCGATTTGAAGCCGATTTACAAGGCTGCAACGGAAGAATCGGCCTTGGCTGCTCTGGATGAGCTGGAGGCCAAATGGGGCGGGAAATATGCCCTTGGCGTCAAGAGCTGGCGGGTCAACTGGCCGGAGCTTTCCACCATGTTTAAGTATCCAGCTGAAATTCGGACGCTGATTTACACCACCAATGCCATTGAAAATTTTAACCGTCAGCTGCGTAAGGTGACAAAGACCAAAAGTGCCTTCGTTTCCGACGATGCTCTGATGAAGATTCTCTATTTGGCAACTATGAATATTACCGGGAAGTGGACCATGCCCATCCGAAATTGGGGTACGATTTTGGACCATCTCATGATTTACTTCGGCGAAAGGGTACCAGTCGCCCTCTGATTGTGAATACCGGGGCTTCGGACTTTACACAAATTTTTACGCACTACCAGACTGACCGGGCAGAAGAATTTCACCGACTCCATTATAAACTATGCGAACCCGCTGTTTTTTTGAGCCCTCAATGACATCCGGCTTATACACAATAATTTTGGAAATGAACTCTCTGATTGCTTTTCCTGTCAGTTCAATTGAATCCTCGTACTGGTGCGCCAGCGAAATCATGTATGCAACGATGCCCTTGCTGGGTTCTCGGAGGAGGGGTGCAAAATAGGATGAGGGGTGCATGCCGCTAAAAGTGCCGACATTTCGGCGTTTCTTGGCAATATTTCACTGCTGAAAATGCATCAGCTTTTGTTCATCGCATCCAGTAATAGCAAAATCCTTACAAGGGAATCACAGCGGCAAACGCTCGCATATTCAAAAGTGTGTCCGTAAATATTACCACTAAAAAGTGCGATATTGCTTATCGATTCCCGTGCCTAAAATGCCCCTAAAACGGAAAGTGTGTCTTTCTTAAAATGGCTACAGGTACAGAAAAAACCTCGCTGCCGTACTGGTAGCGAGGCATCGTTATATAAGGGCTTAAACAGTAATCCGAATGCCCGATTGGAACAGGAAGGTCAGTTTTTCATCCGGGGTGGTTTCTACACGGTCGAGTGTTCTGAGCATGAGCGAATAATCGAACTCTGTGATTCTTCCGAGATCATCAAACAATCGCAACATTTCATCAGCCCTGTATCTAACAAGAACATCCTCGGTGACATCTGCCATTCTCTTGAGCGTGGCTTGATACCGGGCTTTTCTGCTGACGATAAGATTCCATGCTTGTATAAAAGCCTTCTGCGGCCGTTCAGCTGGGATTTGAATATCCGAACAGAGTAAGATTCGCGGAGGTGCTTTTTTGCAGTACTTCTCTCGGTACTCGACCAGAGCATCAGTGGGGTTCTTGGTGTAGTTGGATTTGTGCGGAGGCGTATACGTCAATCCGGGTATTTCCACACCGCTGCTGTCTTTACGGCTGATGCAGCGATAAGCCGATGTCACTTGCCGCCCTTCACGTGTAGTGTATTGTAGGTTGACTGGTTTACCACAGGTGCCGCAAAATATCATACCCCTGAAGGGATACTCTTCGCATGGAGACGGTCTTCCGCTTCTGTGACGCATTCGGATACTTTGAGCAACCGACCATGTTTCTTTATCAATAATCACCGGCAAGCAATCCTCCACCAGAAATTGTGGTAGTTCGCCTCTATTTATAACAGACTTATGTGAAACAGGGTCTTGAATAAATGTCTTTTGAAATTTGCAGTCCCCACAGTACTTTTCGTTGGCGAGAAAGTTTTTGACAGTAGTGCTTGCCCACGAAGCGCCGTCGCGTCTTGTCGGAACACCGTCTGCAATCAGCCCAGCAGCAATATCATTATAATTATAGCCATTGATA
>JAAYDR010000051.1 GCA_012729115.1 Clostridiales bacterium
ATCAAAGCGCTGGATATCGGCAGGCGCAAAGTACGCAATGTGCTGATCATCGGCGGTGGCCGCATCGCCCATTATCTGGCGGTGATGCTGCTTGATTCGGGTATCGCGGTAAAAATTATTGAAAACAAGCAGACCCGCTGCGAGGAACTGTCGGAGTTGCTTCCCAAGGCGGATATCATCCATGGCGACGGTACCGAACGGGAAGTTCTGCTGGAAGAGGGCATCAAGGCTACCGATGCAGTGGTAACCCTGACGGATATTGACGAAGAAAACCTGCTGGTATCCATGTTTGCCAACCACCTGGGTGTGCCAAGCGTGGTCACCAAAATCAACCGCGTTGAATACGTGGAGGTACTGCACCAGGCGGGCATCGAATCCATCGTCAGCCCCAAGATACTCTGCGCCACCGACATCGCCCGTTACGTGCGGGCTATGGAAAACACATCCGGCGGCTCGGTGATCTCGGTACACCAACTGATGGATGGCCGTGTGGAGGCTCTGGAATTCGTAGTCACCAAGTCCACGCATCACCGGGGCGAGAAACTGCAAAAGATCACCCTGAAGCCGGGGATGCTGATCAGCAGCATCATTCGTGGGGGCTCGGTTATCATTCCCAAGGGGAGCGACACAATAGAACTGGGTGATACGTTGATTGTCGTCACCATTGCTGAACAGGCCATTGCCGATCTGAACGAGATCTTTGCAGAAGGCGTCTGAGGGGAGAAGCTGACATGAATCGCCGGATGATCATCTACCTGATCGGCCATATTCTCACAATCGTGGCCCTGTTCATGCTCCCCGCCCTGGGCATCTCCCTGTACCTGCAGGAACGCGGGGCGGCGATCGGCCTGGCGCTGTCCATCGGTCTGGCTCTTGCGCTGGGCATTGCCGCCATCATGACCCGGCCCAAGGACAGGAGCCTTCACGCACGGGAGGGCTTCGTTACCGTGGGCCTGGCCTGGATTGTGGTATCCTTGTTCGGCGGGCTGCCCTTCTTTTTAAGCGGCGCGATACCGGACTTTATTGATAGCCTGTTTGAAGCAGTTTCAGGTTTCACAACCACCGGCTCCAGTATTCTCACCAACGTGGAGGCCATGCCCAAAGGTCTGCTGTATTGGCGCAGCTTCACACACTGGCTGGGCGGTATGGGGGTGCTGGTCTTCATGCTGGCCCTCGTGCCCACCGGCCGGGGGAGCGGCCATTCCATCTACCTGCTCCGGGCGGAAAGCCCCGGTCCACAGGTGGATAAGCTGGTACCCCGTATGCGCCGTACAGCGGAAATCCTCTACACCATCTATGTTGTAATGACCGTTGTGCAGATCATCCTGATGCTGCTGGGGGGCGTAACGCTGTTTGACTCGGTGACAATCACCTTTGGCACAGCGGGAACAGGCGGCTTTGCTATCAGGAACGACAGTTTAGCTGGATACAGCCCCTACATCCAGAACCTGGTTACCGTGTTTATGGCGCTGTTCGGAGTCAATTTCAGCATTTACTATCTGCTGCTGATTCGCTCCTTCCGCACGGCCTATAAAAATGAGGAACTTCGCGCTTACCTGGGAATCATGATTGCATTTACCGCTCTCATCACCGTGGACATTCTGCCCCTGTACAAGCATGTGAACGAGGCGATTCGCCATGCGGCGTTCCAGGTATCCTCCATCATGACGACAACGGGATACGCCACCACGGACTTTAACCTTTGGCCCCAGTTTTCCAGGTTTTTGCTGGTGGTGCTGATGATTCTGGGCGCTTCGGCGGGTTCTACCGGCGGCGGCTTTAAGATCATACGCGTACTCATTTTATTAAAGTCAGCCCGCAACAGCCTCACTCGGATGCTGCATCCCAATACAGTCCGACTGACCCGCCTGAACGGTACTGTTCTGGATGAAGATACCATCAAGGGGACTCATGTCTACCTGACTCTCTATGGAAGCATCGCGCTTCTTTCCATGATTCTGGTCTCTCTGGATGGCTACTCCATGGAAACAAATATCACAGCTGTGCTGGCCTGCTTTAACAACATCGGCCCCGGGCTGGATCTGGTAGGGCCTGTGGGGAATTTCAGCGGATATTCGCATATGAGCAAGATTGTTCTCACCATTGACATGCTGTTGGGACGTCTGGAGATCGTGCCGATGCTCACGCTTCTGACTCCATCCGTGTGGCGGCGATAAGTGTAGAACCACAAAGGGTTAAAGGGCGGCTTGCTTCACACGGGCCGCCCTGCTGTTCCTTATTCAAAGGGAGATGCTGCCTGCACCGGGGCTGTCGCAGAAGGTGGCTGACTCCCTACTCACCCGCCTCCTTCAATGCAGACACGATCCTCTCATAGGTGTCCATGGTAAGCCCCGGCACCACCGACACCAACTCCTGGGGAATGCCTGTAACCCCGACGGCGGAAACGTCGTATTGCCCGCCTGTTACACCGGTGCGGAAGCCGTAGCGGCTGAAAGCGATCTCCTGGATACGTTTGTCGCTGAGGGCCTCCACGAAACGCACACCCGCGTCGGAAAAAGCGATAATACAATGGGAGTTCCAGATGGTAGGCGCGGGGTAGAGGATCCGCACCCGGTCCTTGACCTGTGCATAACCCTCTGGATTTTGGTTGGCAAAGTCCACCATGCTCTTTTCATAATCCACGATCAGCGGCTTTGCGCCCATACCCGTGCGCAAGTAGAGATCAAAGAGGTCCGCAGGCGTGTTGTTCATAAAGCCAGACTTGAGATAAAAATCCTGAAGCCTGGGCAGCACCGTAATCAAGCTTTGCGCCGAAACCTGACCGTCACCCATGATGGCAGCCAGCAGGCCGTAATACGTCGCTCCCGGAGAGGAGGTGACAGGGTCTGTGGAGGCAATGTTCACACTGCCATACAAGCCTCCCACTCCAATCTCGCTCCATTTCTTTTCTTCGTTAATGTACGCAAGCAGCCGCGGCATATCCGTTACGTAAAACACGCCGTCCGTTTCACTTACAATCCCCTGGGCCATCAGTGCCTGCGTCACCTGGTCCCAGGAATAAAACACGATGGGTGTATTCAGCGCGACAGCGCTCTTTTTTCGCGGTAGACGGAGCGCCTCGCCGCTTGCCGCAGGGGTCTGGTAATATTCATAATAGCGCTGATCGGAGAAGAATACGAAATCATAGGTCTTATTAACCCCGTTCTGCTCATAGGTCAGCGGCTCCTTAATCAACTTGCCGTTGCTCCAGGCATCGTTGATCACTACCAACTGATAATCCTCCAGCAGAATTCGGTTTACCTCCGCGTCCGCCAAAAAGTTCTCCTTGCCTCCACCCACCGCGCCATAGATGGTCTGGGCTTTTTGTACCTGCTGTTGCTGCTTGAGGGTCGCAAGGATGCTTTCCCGGGCGGGACGGCTGGCCAGTAAGCCCACCGCTACGATGAGCAGGAAGAGGCCTAGGCCCAACAACATCTTTTTCGTTCCTGTTTTCATAGGAGTTCTCCTTATTGCCGCTTATAGATTTATAGAAGGTACGTCGTCGTGAGTCAACAAGCCGTCCTGGATACAGGACCGGGTCATAACCTCCATATCCACGGACATATCCAGCATATCCCTTTGATAAAGGTTTTCATGGAAACGGTTCATGGCGTTATGAATGTTATCCAGATGCCCGATCAGCTTATCTCTCAGCTCAGGGTTGCTAATGCCATTTTTCTCCATTTGTCCATAGCGGCTGAGCAAGCCTCTCAAGGTAGGCAAGTAGAAGCTAAAAAATTTATAAGGTGTTTTAACCTCGTCCTTCTTTTCTTGAAGGGTCTGCAGAATACGGCGCACCACCTGGATCATCTCGTCGGCTTCCCTCTGTACCTCGTCATCCTGAAGAGTCTGTGCCAGTCCGTCGATCTCTTGGAGGGCAGCCTCCCCCTGGGAAATCGTCTCCTCTATACTGGTGCTGGGTTCAGGAGCGATCGTCTGGGATTTAGGTCTCAGCAGAAGGGCAAACACTGCGAAGGCAACCAATCCGCAGACAAGAGCCATGAGCAAGTCCCCACCCAGCAGGTATACCGCGATCACCGCAAGCCCACCGATTCCGCCGGAAAGCAGATAATGATTCCCCAACATTTTCTTCCATCCTCTCAGTTATAGCCCCGCACGGTCTGGAATGCTTCCATCAGATCCGTTTTTCCATTAAACACCTTTCCGCCGGTAATCTTCGCAATGTCCTCCAACTGCTCCGTGTCCGCCTCACCAAAGGTGATGGAGTAAACACCGATTTGCAGCGGGGTTTCCCGGTAAGTCCGGATAAACTGCTGGATATCCCCCCCAGACTGGCCGTCTGTCATCAGCACCACCGACAGGGTCTGATGCCGGTCATCATAGGCACTGAGCTCCCGGTAAGCCTCAGTGAGCGCTTCGTAGATATCCGTGCCGCCGCCGGCTTCATTTGATAATAGTTCCTTCAGCAACGCCTGCTGATCTTTTCCGCTTCCCTTGATTGTATCACGAGGGCTGCCGCTAAAGGGAATCAGGAGTATTTGGTCCTGTTCCCCAAACTGGATAAAGTCTTTGGCAGCCAACTCCGGTGTCAGCAGCCGTGTCATGGCATCGGTCAACTCCCGGTACCCTTGCCCATACATGCTGCCGGACATATCCAAGCAGAAAACCGTCACCGATGGCTTTTTAAATTCCTCCTGATAAATCCGAAAGGCTTCGCGAATTACTTCTGCAGCCGGGTATTTGATGGGGGTCAGATAAGCCCGCATGTCAATGCCCCATTGGCGGTTAAAAACCGCTTCACTGCCATAGGGATTTTGACCGCCGTAGCCTGTGCGGCGACCGGTCTCTGCCATGGCTTTCTGTGCCTGGGTATCCAGCAGCCAGGACTGGAGTTTGATAAAGTCTGCCTTTTTGTCCTTGTCACCATGGTCGATATAGGCAAAGGGTGAGTCGCTGATGGATACCCCTTCCTTGGGGTAAATCAGATAAAGGGGCTCCTTTCCCTCCCGTTCCAGACGCTGATTCAGCCCGATCATCAGAAACTCGTAGTTGATCATCGCGTCATAATCACCCGTCAGGTACAGTTCCCCCACATAATCCTCACTGCCGGAGTTGCGCTCCACCCCGGAAAACAACTCCTTCATCGCATCGCGCAGCGTAGGTTCCTCCAGGGTTTTCCTGGTCAATACCTCCGGGTTTCCAGCCATGGTGCTGAGAAAGCCCAGATAAGCCGAAGCACCGCTGTTGGTTTGGGTGGCTGATGGCATGATAAAGGAAAGCTGCTTGCTTCGCACCGCATTTACAATATCCTCCATGGAGACCTGTCGCCCGGTAAAGCCCAAGGCCTCAGCTTTGGACTGTTTGATGCCAAAAACAATGGGGTTGATGGCTGTTACCTTGGAATCGGTGATCTTCTGCTTGCCTGAGAGCATGTACAGCCAGATGGAGTTGGAAAGCCATACCGCATCATAGGGACATTCAGCATCACTTAAGGTGTTCATCAATTTCATGGTGTTTTGATACGTAAACTCCACCGTGATGCCTTGGGATTTGGCGTAGGTTGATAAAAGGTTTTCCATATCCCGGTTTTCCACGCTGGCCACTAGACGAAATGGGATTCGAGCTGAGGCGATGGCTGCTGTCAGACAGACACCCAGGAACAGCATGGTCGCCAGAAACAACGAAAACCGCCGGCTCTTCCTTGATGAGGTTCTCATAACGGCCCTTTACCTCCAATGAGTCATTGAATCATTTGTCATCATTATAACCATAGAAGCAGGTATGAGCAAGACAGATGATAAAGCAATTCACAGAGGTACTCTCATCCATCCATCTGGGCGCGGTATGGCGAATGGTTTCCTGTATACAAAAAAACTCACTCGCTGTACGAGTGAGCTAATGGAACTGGCTCCCCAGGCATGAACTACATCCGGCTGACTAACTTTGAGCCAGCAGAAATTCAAGATTCATTCCCTGCCCTGTTCCGTATCCCGCGTGAGCTTGTGGCGTGAAAAATGAATGATCGCAAATTTCACATTGAAGGCACTTGGAGCGGCCAGCTATCGGTGCCGTATTTTTTACAATCTTTCATTTAATGGCGCGCATGATAATGTGCTCTACGTAACGCACTCACCTGGTGAATGAAATCAATAAAAAAATTAAATAAACTAGCCTAAGATTGGGCTCGCAGGCTCCCCCGGCGCTGGCCGCGACCCGCCACAGAACCTATTTATATCTCGCGGTGCGGGAACGCGTGATGCACCCTCACGCGCGATCAAGCAACCCCTATGGGGTTGCATCCAGGGGCGCGCGCGAGGTGTGGCATGGGCGTGATCGGGCGCGTGAGGTGGCGCATGATACTGCCCTGGCATGCAAGGCCGTCCGCGTTGCGCTTGTCGTGAGGCATGACAGCCGCCTGGGCGTAGATGGGCACGGCGTGCTGGTGACCGTGCGCGCATGTATCCTCACGCGCGATCAAGCAACCCCTTTGGGGTTGCATCCAGGAGCGCACGAGGACGCGGGCGTGATCGCGCACGGGCGCGTGATGCGGCGCGACGCTGGCCAGGCGTGGGGCAGGAGCCCCAGGCGCTGGGGATCGGCAGCCGCACGGACCTTGGCCGGCGTGGGGCGCGCTTGCCAGGCATGGATCCAGGCGCAGGCACGCGCTTGCGCGGCGTCGCGCTGAACGTGGGGCTGGAGCGCCAGGCGCTGGGGATCGGCAGCCGCCCAGACACTGGCCAGCGTGGGGCGCGCTTGCCAGGCGTGGATCCGGGCGCAGGCACACGCTTGCACGGCGTCGCGCTGAACGTGGGGCTGGAGCGCCAGGCGCTTACGCTCAGGCGTGGGGCTGGAGCGCCAGGCGCTCACGTGCAGGCGTGGGCGTGTGCGTGTGTGCATGCACGTATACGCATACGCATGCGGGTACAAATACCGCACGTGCGCACGTTGGCCGGTTTTGGAGAAAATTTTTGCCGGATTTGACAATGGTTTGCGGGCTCCTCGATCCGGCCGCTTTGCCACAGCTGTGGGGCGGCCATGCTATGCTTCCAGCGTCGGCAGGGCAGCCCGCCGGCAGCACTCCAAGACAAGCACGACCGAGGCACCTTGACAACTGCAAGCCCCACGGCGAAAAGGATAGCGCAACCGGGCTCAAGCCCGCCCCAGACCGGCATACACTCACGGAAAGGCCGGCACAGGCGAAAAAAGCAACCGCGGCGATGCTCCAAGCGTGAATCCCATTGCACCCGAAAGCGTGCAATAGCCGGCACGAGACAACGTGCAGCGGGCGGGGCTGGCCCTGACAACGCCGGCCCTCAGCGATGCAAGGGAAAACCCTTGCGCCGCGCACAGCCCACGCCTGGCCGGCGCGGGTTGTGCATGGCGCAAGACGCCAAAACATGACAGGAGGGTCAAAACCATGGCAAACAACGAAAACAGCAAGCCGATGTACACTTTCGCGCCCCACACTATCACCTGCAACGGGCAGGAATTTCCCGCGGAGTATTCCATCAATCCCACAAGCGGCCATGTTTACGCTTTCCTGACGATCCAGGAGCGCGGAAAGCCCGTTTCTGTCAAGCTCAAGGTTACACAGAGCGAGGCCGAATATGCCGCGATCCTCCAGGCCGCCCAGCAGGAGCGCGAGGAGCGCAACGCCGGCAAGCAGGCGAAGGAGCCCGCGGCCGAGGCCGTGGCTGCTGGCCAGGAGCCCGAGGCCGCGCAACCCGAGGCCGTGGTGCCCGTAACCGTGCTGGCGAAGGATCCCGACACCGTGGCAAAAAAGCAACCTGCCGCTCTGGCCGCCTACTGGGAAAAGCGTCGCGCACAGAAGGCCGCCCAGCAAGCAGCCCAGGAGCCAGAGGCCGAGCCCACAGCCGAGCCCGTGGCCGTGCAGGCACAAGAACCAAAGCCAATGCCCGTGCAGGCGAAGGAGTCCAAGGCCGTGGAACCCGTCACCGTGGAGCCCGTGGCCGTCGCCCAGGATGAACGGGATCCCAAGCAGGCTCGCGGGCCCGTGCCGGACAAGAACTTTGTGGGGAAAGAGATAGCGGGCAATGGCTGGAAAATCCTGTTCGACGCCGCCCAGGAGCGCACGCGGGTGATCTTCGAGGGTGAACCGACGAAGGCCGCCCTGGTGACCGTGGAAAAGGCCGGGTTTTACTGGTCCACAGTGATGCAGAGCTTTAATAAAAAATTGACTTTCAAGGCGTACCGGGCCGCCCAGGCCCTGGCGCTGGACCTGCGCGCTGTCTGCGGTTGACAGCGCGCAACCCTTCCGCCTGACGATGGCCGGATGGCAACCGGCCGAAACGCTCCCGTCCGGGAGCGTCGCGGAAAGCCGCAAAAATTGCACAGGAGGGTAACAACCATGACCAACGCCGAGATGCTCCATCAAATCGCTCAACTCCAGGCAAGCGCGGATCCGGCAACCAAGAAGGAGCTGGCCAAAATGGCCGCCGCGCTGGAGGAAAAAGTGCGGGCCGACGCCGCCAAGTCCTGCGGATGCGGCAACGCGGCCGCCACTCTGGAAAAAATGTTCAAAGGCCAGACAAATCACAAGCTCGCCGGTGCATGGACGGATGAAAAAGGCCGCCAGTGCATCTGTGACGGGTTCCGGGGGTATCGGCTGCACAAAGCCCTTCCGCTGACACAGCTTGACAAGGACGTTGTGCCCTTTGACCTGAGCAAGATTATTGACCCGCTGGAGACGCGGGAAAACGTTCCGGTGAATGTGCCCAGCGTCAAGGAAATCAAGGAGTTTATCGCCCTGGAGCGCGCAAAGAGCGCAAACGGTGACAAACGCGGCAAGAAGGCCGACACAGTGATGGACCTGGGACGTGGATTGCCGGCCGTCAACGCCCGCTACCTGCTGGAGCTGCTCACCGTCCTGCCGGATGTCAAAGTGTACGCCAAGAAGGGCGGCCGCCTGGAGCCGCTGTATGCCGTCAGCGAGCGCGGCGATGCCATTGTTCTCCCAGTGCGCACGCCGGAAAAAGAGCAGGCCGACAAGCTGGAGAAGCGGGCCCATGACCTGATCGCAAAACTGGCCGGGAAAGACGGCGAACAGCCGATCATTTCCATTGGCGACCTGGCCCTGCTGGCAGACGCCCGAAGCGCGACCGCCTGAGCACAACAAACAGCCCACGCCCGCCGGGCAAAAGGCGGGCATCCCGCCCCACATGGGCGGGCAGAAAGGAGAACCGCAATGAATACCCGCATGGACACCAAGGAGAAACGCCTGGCATGGCGTGAACAAGCCCTGGAAGCCGCCAGAAAGCGCGGTGCAACCGTGACCCATCATCCCGAGGCGGACAGTATAAGCGTGAGTTGGCAGAGCGGGGAAAATCGTTTTGAGCTAACGATTTACGATGGCATGGCTTACAAACCAAGCCTTTGCTGTGCTTTCCGAACCGCCCAGCGGATGCAGGAAGCGCTGGACAAGCACCTGCAGAACCGGACCGCCTGGCTGGCCAGCAAGAAGAACGTGCAGGGCAAGCGCAAGCTCTCCGGCCAGGCCCAGACCGCCACGGCCATCCGGGAGACGCTGATTAAACACTTCCCAGGCGTTAAGTTTTCGGTGAGGTCCTCCAGTTTCAGCATGGGGAACGATGTGACAATCTCCTGGACGGATGGCCCCGTGGCCGACCTGGTGGAGCATTACGCCCAGCAGTACGCCTATGGCCGCTTCAACGCCTACGAGGATTACGATTACATCGTGGCTATTGACTCAGCCCTGGGCTGCCCCGGTGCCAAGTACGTGAGCACATCCCGCACCATCAGCCCGGAGCGCCGGGCAACCATTGAGGCCGCGGCCAGGGAGGCCAGCGGCGGCCAGCTGCCGCTGAACCATTACCGGGATTTCTACCCGGAACAATATGAGCGGGAGCACCCCGAACTGTGGACGGAGGAATACCGCCGGGAGCTGGACGCCCAGCGCGAGGAGTGCAAGGCGCGGCAGGAATGGGCAGAAGCCAAGGCTGCCCAGGAGGGGCAAGCGCATCAGGAGTGGGCGCAGCACGAGGAAGCCCAAGAGCTACAGGAGGAGCAGGAGGCTGAGGCCAAGGAAGTCCGGGCAAAGCAGGAGATGCAGGACGCCGAGGCCAAGGAAGCCCAAACGCGGCAAGAAGAACGGGAGGCCAGGATCTTCCAGGCCCGAACGCAGGAAAAACGGCGGGAGGAAGCCCTTGCCTCCTTCCTGGGCGGGCTGCTGGGCATGGAAGCGCCCAAACGCAAGCCCGCGGATGTGATCGACCTGGCCCAGTACCGGCAGGCACGGGACGGCCTGACCCTGGGAGAATTTGCGGACCGGTATTGCAAGCAGTGAATCATGCGCCTGAATGAGAGCCGGACAGCAGCCAGCCGAAACACCCGATGATGAAAACCACAGCCCGCCGGTATAAGCACCGGCGGGCAGATGAAAGGAGCAGAACCATGAAAACCTGGAGAATCTGCGCGCTGGTCATAATGGCCCTGGCGCTGGCGTTGGCCGGAGCCCGCGCCCAGGAACCCGCCAACTTCCAACGGGCCCGATGGGGGCAGACACTGGCACAGGTGATGGAAGGAGAGCCGGAAACTCTGTGGAATAACCTGAACGGACAGGAACAGGTGTTGACCAAGGACGCGCAGGCCTTTGGACTGGAGGCGTTGGTCATCTACACCTTTGAGGGCGGGGCTCTGAAAAAGGGCGGGCTTGTGTTTCAGGAGGAGCACTATTTCGCATGGGGCTACCTGGACGACTACCTGCGGGCCAAGGATGCGCTGACCGGGCAGTACGGCGAGCCGGAGGAAGAAGCCTGGAAGGCCACATGGCAGACGGATCGCACGCGGATCACGCTTTCCCTGGCATCAGACGGGGCCGCCCACTCTGTGGCTGTGGTGTATGTGCAAAATTGAGTATCTGAGGTTCAACCCGAACAGCCCGCCGGGGGCAATTCCCGGCAGAAAGGAGGGCGCATGCGCTTCTTGATCCACAACGGCCTGGAGATCTGGGCCATCTTCTGCGGGATCCTGGTCCTCAACGGCATCTACCAGGTATTCAAGCTGGCGGCCAAGCACAAGGGAAAGGCCGGGCTACAGCGCAAAGCACCAGCTGTTCCAGCCGCCAAGGTGGCCCTGGTGCAGCATGTGCAGGCACAGCCGACGGAAAAGCACGCCTCACGGAAGCGGGGACGGCCGCCCAAGGCCAGGGAGGCCGAAGGCGCTAAGGACGGAACCCTTACCCTGGGACAGTTTGCGGAACGTGTCCAGAGATAGTGACCCATTGAGCCCGGCCGGGGGCAAAGCCCGGCAGACCCGATGATGAATAGCCGCCCCTTCCTTGCGAGGGGGCGGCGTCTTTTTTTGTCCCTTGGTTTTACATAACGTGCTGGAGTGTTAAACTGAATGGGAAAGGCTTTCTTCCTATATATACCCCTGAAAAACCGTGTGATTTTAGGGCTAGTTTACCGGTGTTAAATTATGGTAAACTGAAAGCTACCGCAGGGCGTGACAGCACGAATGAGAGGGATCTTCTATGGAGCCGTATAGTCTAAACGATATGGTGACGGCCGACATCGTCCGACAGAGGCCCTTTTTCTTCTTTGGGTTTAAGCGTGAAGAAGTGATGGGCAAGGACTACCGCCGTCTGGATTCCCTCCTGGCTGCGCTGGATGAGGCGGGCAGGGACGCCAGAGGGAAACTGATGCTGATTTTTGCCTTCGGCGAGGATCCCAGGGAACTGTGTGAGATCCCGGAGGTCAATGAGTATCTTCAGGAGATTGTGCGCCGCTGCGCTCACTTCTTCTACTATATCATGCCGAATATGGATGTTGTGCACCCCTTTGCGCTCTCCCTGGCAGGCGCTTATGTGCTGTTCACCGATCCGGACAGCCGGTCTGCCCAGGTGCGTATCCGCGACATGTCCTCCGCCAAAGAAACCATCGAGCAGATCCTGAATGACGCGGACCAGTATGCCCACAGCGTGGAGGATTACGAGGGTATGGGAGAACTCTGGCAGGTCATCCGTGCGTGCGGGCTGCCGGTGTAGCCTATTACGTCTGCTTCGGGATTGAGTATGCTCCTGTTCAAGTCAGCGGTTGATATTAATTAAATCAGGCACAAGTTTGAATTTATCCTCATCAGGGCGGAAGCGGTAAACTGGAACCGTTATATGATTGGTAACTATAAACTCAAATAGGCCACTCCAATCATCTTCTCTCTGGCCAAAGAACACGCCAAGGTATATAGCACTTACACACGGGAATGGAATATATTCGATGACGTCCAGGCATACCAATCGTACCTCTTTTTCATGTGCCCATTCGTTCCCTTTGATATAGGGTGCATATGAGACACTTGAATAATCATCATCAGGCCGAACCCGTTTGTATTCGACTTTTCGTAAGCTCCTCAATACTTCATCTTTTTGCGGATAGTCTTCGGGCAGAAGGGTTAAGTCAAATTCGATACACATTCCGCGGTGATTTCCTCCGTAATATCCCCACATGGGTACCGAATTTTTAATTGTACTAAAGCATGCGATTCGAAGATTGTTTGAAATGGATGGGTTTTTGCTTCTGAGATCAGCATTGATTTTCTGGACGATTGATTTTGGGCCGATGAGTTTTGCAGGTATATCATTACAAATGGATGTAATGAGTTCTTCCATAGTGACAAGCGTTTGCGGCGAATAATGATCTGATAAACTGTAGCTTGATAATGCTTCCAGGAAACACGTATCAATTTCACTTTCAATTGCCTGTATAAGTCCCTTTAGCGAATTATAATGTTGCGCAGGGTTGCTTCTGCACATCCAGTCCACCGTAATGGGTGCTTTAAATGCATTATCAAGTGGATCGTTGAAACAATCTGACATTGAAACATGGATCCTGTTGTTTTTAAGTATATCAGTTGCTTTATGATGTCTTTCACAAAAATTTTCCTTACTCCCTTTTATCCCGCAGTATATATACAGTTTGCTATGACTTAAGTTTTGCTGCTCATTCACAACATCCCGGTTGTCGCTCCGGTTAGCAATCCCATTCTGTAGTGAAGCAACGATAGTCCTGTATTGAGCCCAACCAGCCATCAGGTTGACAAGGTGATACACGGTTTACATCATCTCAGGGCGAACCCTTTCGGATAGATAATAGCCTCCCTAAATGCATCAGCGTAAATCATAATGAATGGTCTTCTTAAGCCCCTGAATCTCCTGATGTCAACCACTTTCATCCCATTAGCATCACCTCTTCTCTGTATATCACGCTCACCACACTCATTAAAATATGGTATAATGTAATCGACGCTAAATTGCACATGTTCTCTCTTTCTCTTGGAGGTGTCATCATGTCGATCACAGGCACACAATTAGCAAAAGCCGCAAGGGATGCTTACAATCAGTTCAAAGGCCAGAAAATCCCCAATCGCGGGGGAGGTTCAACACCAGAAGGATTTGACACTGGCGGATTCATCATGTACTGCTTCAGACAATGTGGCCATCCCCTCAAGATCAAGGGGACCAATGATCTGTTCCGCAGACCTCATACATGGAAAGACACGCTGGAGAACACCCGCAAAAGCAAAATGGCCGTCGATGGTGCCATAGCGTTTATCGTGAAGCACGATGGGGGTGAGCGAAAGCACAGCTATACTGATGGTGATAACGCGGATTGTGCTGGGATTGTTTCAAATGGACAGATTATCTACTATTCTGCCACCAATGAAGCAATATGTGAGACACGCATTAACTCATCTACACGCGGGAATTGGTGGAGCCATTTTGTACACTTGAAGGATGTTTCATATTAACATCTCCTTCACCCCCTCCTTCCCACCAGTTTGAATTTTTTCAGGCTCTCGTCAATCTCCTCCTGGATCACACCGATGTACACCAGCGTATCCCGCCGGTTGGAGTGGCCCAGGATGCGCTGCAGGCTCACCACGTCGCCGGTCATTTTGTAGTAATGATACCCAAAGGTTTTGCGCAGGGTGTGGCACCCGATGCGCTCTTCAATGCCGGCCTGTCTGGCAATGCGGTTGATGATCTGATAGGCCCGCTGCCGGGTGATGGGCCGCATAAGTTTGGTGGATGGATCTCTCTCCCGGCTCTGGAAGGCGTATTCCTCCGTCGGCCGACCGGACAGCAGCCGATTGATTTCTTTGCGCGCTGCCGGGTTGATGAGGATGCGGGCCTCCTTACCGGTTTTTTTGGTTTGTAGTTGGGCATACTCCCTGCCCCGCAGATCCCGCACCCGAAAGCGGGTGAAGTCGCTGACCCGCAGGGAGGTATTGAGCCCCACCACCAGGATCAGCTCCCAGCTCACCGAGCCCTTGCGGGCTCTCCTGTCATGGGCCCGGGCGATGTCATAGCACACTTCCAGCACCTCCGGGTTTCGGATGGGCTGCACCACTTTCATGGGTTTTCATCTCCTTTGATTAAGTCAAACTAAGTAAGGCCAAAAAAGAAACACCCGGAGGATAGGTCATCCGGGCGCAATTCGTCTGCATTCTGATTCGTCCGGGCTGCTATTCGTCAAAGGGTGCGCCGGCTGGAGCCTCTGGGATGTCCATGTCCTCCACGGGCAGGTCTGTCCCCGCAAATACATCAGTACCATGCCCCTTGATGTCGCAGTTGGCCTCAAGCAGCGCATCCGCAGCCTTCAGCTCCTCGGGCGATAAATCCACATTATCCACGGCCGCATAGGTCTGTACCAGGTCCAGGGCCACCTGCTTGCGTTCCTGAGCCTGAATTTCTCCAATCTTCATCATCTGTTCTGCGGCGTGGAAAGCATACGTGGCGTACAGCACAATCTTGTGAAAGAGGCCCTCCCCCTGGGAGGCCAGCGGGGCCAGGCTTTCCATGGCGTCGGTGATGGCGTCCATGTCGGTCTTTGTGAAGTACCCCTTCTTCCACAGGAAAAACAGCAGCACAGAAAGGGCCAGGGTGAGGAGAATCCAAATCCAGTCCTCCATAGGGAAACCTCCATTCTATCCGTTGATGTCGTCGTCTTTTGTGCCATGGCTGAACAGGTGATACCGGTTCACGAAGAATTTCTCGCTGATGGAGTTGCCGTTGTACACCGCCACAATGCCAAAGGTGTACTCCAGAAGCCCCAGGAAGGCCTTGATCTGCTCGGTGGGGTTGTCTCCGATGCGCCACTGGGCAACAAAGAAGGCCACGTAGCCAAGGAGCAGCGCGCAGGCGGCAAACCGCTTGGAGTATTGGATGTACCGGATTTTCTTCCTTGGCTTCTTCACGGGCGTACCTCCTCCCACGGCTTACGCGCTATGGCACCGCTGGATGGCCTCTTTGAAGTCCTCCGGCACGCCGTTGCGCTTGCGGCCGACGGTGTACTGGTCATAAAGGCGCTGCAAACTCACCCGCTTGTGCATGGGCAGGGGAGACCCACGGATGCAGTACACCTCATAGGCCTCGTTAAGTTGCACGCTTTGCAGCGTCCCCACCTGGTCGCTGGTTTCCTCCAGCAGGCGCAGTTGCTTGGCCTGGTCCTGCCGAAACTTCTCCATGCTCTCCCGCACCATGAGGCTGTCCTTTTCCTGCCCCTGCTGGATGGCCTGGAGCTGATCCATGGCCGATTCCATGGTTATCCGCTGGGCCGCCAGTTCCTCCGCAATGGCCTTAATGGGTGCGGCCTTCAGCTCAAGCCTGCGCCTGCGCCAGGCGCGGAACCTGGATTTTGCGCCAAAGAGAGCCACCATGGTACCGATGATGGTTCCAATTCCGGCCGCAATCCCCACTGCGCCGGGCCAAATCTGTTTCAAATCCACAACTCCATGCTCCCCTTTCTGTGATGCGCTGGGTCACCGGGGATCGGGGGGCCCGGTTCGCTGGCCGTGGGAGATGTCGTCGCTCTCCCGGTCCTTGAAAATCGCGCACTCTCCATCAACCACGTACCCGCAGCCCACGCAGCACTCCGGCGTCTGGCAGGGCGTCACATGAGGCCCCCGCAGGATGCAGTTGCGGCAAGAGGGGTACAGGTGGCAGAGCACGCAATTTTCGCACAGGGTTTTCAGCCTCACAGGCTCTTCACCCCCGCGCTGTTCAGCAGGTTCACCAGGGCCTTGGCGTTTTCCACGCTGGAGCAGGGAATCCACACGCCATAGCCGCCCGTCAGGCTGGGCACCTGGGAGGCTTCATTCAGATCCACCGCCCCGCCGATCTGCTGCAGAAACTGGCTTGGCATCCATCCATTGACGCCGCCCCAGAATACCCTGCTTCTGTCGCCGCTTACCTCCAGCACCTGCACCGTGGCCCCGTAGGGCACGGTGGCCAGAGTTTTGCTTTCCCCGTCGGGCAGAGCCCGCAGGTAACAGCCTTTTCCATTTTGAGTTACCACCCTTGCGTCATAAAGCGCCATTTGAATGCTCACCTCCGCCGCCTGTCCTGCCGTGCCGCCTTGCAGCGCGGCAATTTTCTGTTCGATGGCCGCTCCAAAATTAATCCACTTGGACAGCCCTACGCAGTTCCAGCCTCCATTGATGGCTTTGCCCTTGAAGGTGCTGGCAGCCACCTTCCCCTGGGAGGAAGAGGCATGCACCGCCGTGGTTCCATCCAAAAACGCCCCCACATGGGAGGCGTCGCCGTCGTTGTCCTTGTATTTGCTGTTGTATCCATCGGTGTGAATAAACAGCCACGCGCCGGGAGGGACGCTGCCGAAGGCTTTCACGCATTCCGCCACGGTTCCCCGCCATTTGCAGGTCATCCGCCAGTGGGCGTTACTCCCGGCCAGGTTCACCTGGGCTTTGGTCATGCCGCATTGCATGGCCAGGTATTCAATGAGCCCCTGGCAGTCCATGCCGTCCAGGGTCATTCCATTTGGAACATAGGGGATCTCCCATGGCGCTCGCGTGGATCTCGCCCGTCGCTCCACTTCAGCCAGCAGCGCTTTGCCGGCGGCCACATAGTCCGTGTTTTGAATCATGGCCATCACCTCTTTCACTTTTCAGCCAAGTCACACCAGGCTTCAAATCGTTCGCGGATGTCAGCCTCCAGTATCTCCGTCCATGGCACACCGGAAAGGACCAGTAATTGAACAGGATAACCTCCGCCGGGTGCACCGCGAGAATCCTGCATACGGCAGAGCTGAACAGTGCAAAGACCATCTCCGTCCCGCCGGATCTCATACCAACGATCGGGCAGTTGTGACAGTATCAGCAGCATGCGTCAGAGTCTCCCTCTGATTGGGCGTGGTTTCGCTGAAACGCGATGTTGTAAGCAATCCACTGCCGTATGGTGTGCCCGTTGACATGCTCCAATAAGCCGTTGTAACTCGCCATTCGTTGCATGACATCGTCATAATTCCGCCTTCCAGCGGCGTAGTCCAAAACCAGGTGCAGCAAGCTCTTTTTCATGTGCTTCACCGTGCTCTTGCGCAGGAGCATGTGGGTTGCCCATATCCGCCTGCCTACGAACGGAATCCCGTGAGAGATTGGAATGGCCGTTGTCTTCTGGTTGCACTTCAGTTTCAATCTATCCATCATGAACGACTGGAGCGCTTCCATCCACATATGAAGTGTATCGCTGTCTGGCGCGAGGATCACGATGTCGTCCATATACCGGATGTAGTAGTGGATTTTCAACACGTGTTTTGCGTATTGGTCCACCTCGTTCATCACCATATTGGCTACTGTTTGGGAGACAAGTGCACCGATGGGAACACCTACGTCATATAGCCGTTCCTCCCGCGCAGTGTCCATGCAAGTGCGTCCATCCGGTAGTCCAAAAGGAGTATGACGGCATCGGATGATATTGTTCATGATTTGCATGAAAACCGGATCATCCACGTATTTGGACAACACGTCCAGGATCACCTGGTGATCCAGCCGGTAGAAGAACTTTGCAACGTCAATCTTTCCGGCAGTATAGGAAGCACCGTCTGGTTTACGTCTGATCTGGTGAAGCCAGTATTGCAGGCGGGCAGCCGCTTTGTGTACGCCCTTGCCGGCCCTGCATGCGTAGCTGTCATAGATGTAGTGCTTGTCCAGGATCGGGCCAAGCACGCGATAGATGGCTTGCTGGGCGACACGGTCCCGAAAATCCGATACATGGATCAACCTGGTTTGTGGAATATGTACATACCGTTCATGAAATAGGCCGCTTTGGTAGGAACCGGACCGAAAAGCATTTTCCAGTTGCGTCAGGTTCTCATACAGGTCATCCTCGAAGCGCAACACAGAAGCGTGACTGCGTTTTCCTTTTGCGCTTGCTCTCTCAGCCATCAGCAGGTTTTCATAGTCCGTGATTTGATCAATCAGGTGAGTCGCCTTGACCATGCACACCTCTTCCGCCGCGCGTCGCATTTCTACGTCGGGTTTTAACATCTTGCTGATGCTATTCCGTTTTCGCGGCGATTGATATTCATGTCCCGTTGTCTGCGGGACAACGGAAGCAGGCTCCTTTGCCTTCAACGCGCTATGCCGGAAGCCGTAGCCGCCGACTCCATGTGGCGTGACGATGCCAATAAAGCGGGCATCGGAAGGCGAAGCGGGGCGCGCGCCATAGTTCGTGTTCGTGTTAGCGCGGGCGTTGTTGGAGTTCACGTAAGCCAACCCAGCGTTGGACGTGTTGTTATAGTTGCCGCCGCGCCGGGGGAAACTGCGCCGCATCAATCAGCCTGCTCCCTGCATTTACCGCCTGTTGGCGGGCAACGCCTTTTGAAGTCCTCCAATCAGCCTGCCGATTTCAGAGAGTTTTTCACTCCACACCCGATGCTGCTGGAAGGCAATGTAACGCCGTTTCAGAGCGTAACCCAGGTAAACCTTCATGCACAGGTTCAAATCGTCCATCTGGCGGACCGTGGTGGCGTTAAAATGACCGTTCCCGATCTTCTCTGCAATCACCAGCATGTCGTACCCGATGGAACGGATCTTTGGAACAAGGCCGCCGTTTCGTTGCGCGGCCGGAAAGTTTTCCAGCCGGTCATCCATGTACGGCAGCATTTCTTCTATCTTGTGCTTCAGTGTCAGATCACCCATGGCTTAGTTCCTTTCTCCATGCGTAAATCAGGAAAGAACGCGGGGCCGCGCTTCCGCGCGGCCCTTTCAGTTTTTCAGGGCTCAGGCAGGCAGTTCCACACAAGCGGGGCGCGCGCCATAGTTCGTGTACGTGTAAGCGCGGGCGTTGTGGGAGTTCACGTAAGCCAACCCAGCGCTGGACGTGCTGCTATAGCTGCCGCCGCGCCGGGGGAAACGTTCATCTGCCGTGAAATGCACATAGACGGTGCCAGGGGTTGTGTCTCCGCTGATGGGAAAGAGGCCAAGCTCCTTGAGGACATGCGGCACGAAGGGCACATTGGCGGCGTTCACGGCAAGGTTACTGAACGATGTGTTTCTTTGCTCGTTGTCAAACGTCGGTTCCACTGTGTCCAGTGTGATCTTGTTATTCTGCCATGTCCAGTGCAGAGTTCCTGGCGTTCCAGGCGCTACCAGGGTATATCCGTCATTGCTCAGGTTGGGCAGGATGGCTTTCCAGTTGGTGCTGGTGGCGGAAAGGTCCGCCGCAGGATCTGCAGCGTTGTTGTCCTCCAAGATCTGTATTTCGCAGTTGACCAGGCGGTATCCATAATCCTGCTCGGCACAGTTGCCAACCAGATCCGCAATGCCATTGGGCGTGCCATCCAGCATCCAGGACATGGGGCCGGAGCCATTGATGGTATGATAGCCTTGGTATCTGCTATCAGCCACAAACTGCGACCGGTCTGCAGGGGTCCCGCCAATGTGCTCCATCCTCTGCCAGTACAGCGGGGAGGTGATGGGAAGCAGTTCGGCGCTGGTGGTATGCGCAATCAGGCACTTGTATTTCCATCCACGAAAAGTGCGAATCATGTCCACTGTCACCGACTTTGCAGGCTCCCAAGCCGTTCCATCCCGGTAATCGCAGCCCCAGTAATTGTTCCCTTTTGGGTTCCATCCGTACTTTTTGGCCAGAAGCAGAAGCAGGCCGCTTTCCGCTACTGTCTTTCCGCTGACTCCATTGCCAAAGGCACGCATGCGGGACAAGAACTGATCCGCGCCCAGAGTATGGCGGGGAGGCATGTTTGGCAAGCTGAAAAGGGTACCGTTTGCAGTCAGCTCGCATGCCTTGTACTTGCCAATCAAAATCCTGGGTAGCGTCTGTCCATTCACCTTAAATGCAGGGTGGACATGGTCAGGCAGGCTGCTGTCCAGCTCGCTGCTCTTGATCTGCGGGATGGGAACAAAAATGCTGGGGTTTCCGATGCTGTCGTACAGCACCACGTTTCCCAGCTGAGAAGCCAGAAATTCCAAGGGGCTCTTGCCCATGCTCAATTACCTCCTGCCATCATGTCCATGAGTTCGTTAAACTGATCCTGCGTGATTTTATGCGCCTGTAAAAAGGTGGAAAGGATATCACCCATCACTGCCGGGTCAAAACTTCCCCGTGCAATGACGCGCTTTGCGTACTGATACTCCATGGAGCTCCTCCTTTAACGGATCGTGCAGTTTTAGCCGCCCTCTTTTTCCAGGGCTGCCTGGGCGCTTTCATACAGCAGAAGCAATATGGCCTCATCGTGTTCTACCACAAGTTCTGCCGCTTCCCGGCGCTGTGCTGCCGCAGCGAGATAAGGAGCGATTGTTGCCTCCTCCTCCGCTTCCCGCTCTGCTTCCCACTGGGCGATTTCCTCATCCGTTGGGTTGTACTCCGGCGGTTCGTTTTCTTGTGCTTCCTCTGCCTGAACATCGCCTGCCGGAGCCTCATCCTCCGGGAGTTCCTCCGATGTTTCCTCCACTGGAATTCCTTCTTCCGGCGTACCGTTCTCCGGTGGGTTGTCCCCATCCGGGAGGCCGTTTTCAGGCTCCTGCCCGTCTGTGGTTCCTTCTTCCGTCATGACCACTTCATCTTCCATTTCATCCATGCCTGGCTCCTTTCTGGCTTATGCGAGGGCAGCCACAGCCGCTTGCAGCGTTGCGATTTCCTTCTGCATTGCCCTTATTTGCATCTGAGTGGTCACAGCGAGCAGGTCATAGGCAACGCCGCAATGCTGTAACCCTTCCTCAATGTGGTTCAGGTTGGTGGCGTTTACCGGAGTGCCTGCTTGCATCACCGTGCCAGGGGACTTGGTGTGGGTAATGCTGCCGTCTGCATTGGTTGTTTCCCTCCAGGTATTGGGACGCTCCACCGCCTCATCCGTCCATTTAATCCGGTCATATGCCATGGTTTTCCCTCCCCTCTTTTTGCAGTTATGCCAGGATCACGGATTCACGGATCTGGGCGATAACTGCCGCTGTGGGCCAGCCTGGTACGGCAATCCATCCGGGCGCAGCAATACCTGCAGCGGTCAGGGATTCCTCGATGGCCGTCTGCATTGCCTCCATCTGTCCCCCCCAGGACGAAAACAGACCCATCTCGCCTGGAAGTTCGATGGCTGCCAGACCATAATAACCACGCTGGACATTCACCGCACTCAGCAGCTCCAGAATGTCTGACTGGTGGCTGATGTCCTGGTTGGAAATCACCGTGCCGGGCGTTATGTTTCTGCTCCAAACGAGAGGAACCACAATCACACCTAACGCGCACACGCCGCTAATCATCTCATGGATGTCCGTCAGGGTGTAACGGATGGTGTGCACTCCGGATGTCAGACTGGGCAACCGGTCCGTCACCGTGCCCCCTTCTCCTGGAACAGAGGCAGCCTCTGCCCACGGGCCATCATCCACCTGTCTTTTGAGAGTCATGGCGTCCCCTTCCGGATCCGCTGGGCAAGAGAGGACCACCGAAGGCGTTTGGCTATGGCAGGCGGCCGTTCCGGACGGCCGAATCACGGTTGGTGCGCCAGGCTCTGTGTTTCCTGACAGCAGCGTGGGGCAAAGCACATACTCGCTATAATAGTTCGATCCCGCGCTGCCACGTGTACGCGCGCGAAACTGCCGAAGTACACCGGCAGGGGCTTCTACCACAACCGTCCGGCCGCTGCTTACCTCGTCGGCTGTCCACTCTCCCCATAGGGAGGTTCCGATGGTCTGGTCCCGCCAGCTAATACCCCAGCCTTGCAGGGTGTTCAGGTCGCCTCCCGCGCCGCCGACGATGGAAAGCACTTTGGTGTCTATATTCAGCAAGACTGCCGTAGGTGGCGTACACGGGTCCGTAACGGTCTGATAGTTGGGGGTGACGTTGGCCACATTGTATGTGTAAATCCAGCCGCCCGGTGTGGATCCAACATGATAAAATCCATTTGATACTTCCGGGCTTCCGCTCTTCGCATAGATCATAATTTGCGCGCCGTTTTCATAAAACCCGTTCGTACCGGACGTGTTGTTCGCCTTCTTGTAGACGTAGGCATTTCCTCCGCCAACAACTGTTCCGGAATAGCTGATAATGTTTTGGGCCATGTCCTACCTCTCCTTACCGAAAAAGTGCGTTATCCAAATATCGCCCTCCCAGATCCACGCCGTCTTCCGTCAGTACGAAGGTGGAGCTGAACTGAAGCTGTTTCTCCTCCAATTCCCGTGCCTTCATTTGCTGTGTGACCTCCAGCAGGTCGTGTGCAATGCTCAAATGCTGCAGCCCTTCTTCGATGCGGTTGAAGTTGGAAGCGCTTTGCGGGGTCCCTTCCTGCAGAACCTCCCCATGAGCTTGGGTGTGGGTAATGCTTCCGTCTGGGTTGACGGCCTCTTCATAGGTTTCTGGCCGCTCCACCACTTCGTCTGTCCACTGAATGCGCTCAAATGCCATGGTATCGTCCCCCCCTATGCTTCGGTAATGGTGAAGCGGAAGCGGTATAGGATCCCTTCCTGAGCATCCGCCCTGTTGATGCTTTCCGCCTTAGAAGCGATCAGCTGGTTGTTGTAATCATAGAGCTGAATCTCCGTTACGGTGATGTTGCCAGTCACGGCATGGTCAATGATGATGGTAATGGAAATTCTTCCGTCTGCCAGCAGTGTCTTTTCCGTGATCTCTGCCGGATAGTAGCTGCCTCCCACTCTGTACTGGGCGCGGGCAATTTTGTTCTTCAGGTGATTCCGCAGCCCGTCCAGCGCCAAAACTGTAAGCACCGTCCATTCCTCCTTGTGTGCGTCTGATTTACGCCCCACAGATCACCGTACCGCAAGACTGGTACATGATTCTGGTTTGCGTTGGTTCTATGGAAACAAGCACAGTCTGGCTGCCCTGGGCGGCCACTGTGCTTGGGTTGGGCCTGGTGCCTGTCCTTGGAAACGGACAGCGATAATCCTGGGCGTGGCTTTGAATCTCCAAGGTAACGTCCCGTATCCGACCCACCTGGTTCCGCCCGGGAACGGTGCCGGACCGAAGGCGTTCTCCCGTAATGCGATACACCGCTCTGCCGTTTGCTTCCCCATCGCCCTCCACCACGATTTTATGCATGCACCCAACTGAGAAGTCATCCAGCACGGAGCGTGCGTTTTTGGCAGCGGTGATGGCCCTTCGTGCCCAGGCTTCTTTGTCGCTCGTCCACTCCTCTCCAGAGGCTGATACGCGAAAGTGGAAGGGCTCCCCGCCATACAGGCTGCTCTCTTCCACCTCTGCGGTGAGGAACAGCCCCTCCAGGTAGTTGAGAATGGCCTGGGGTGTACCCAGCACCCGGTCATAGAGTAACGCTGCCTGTATCCACCGCCGCTTTGCGGTCAGATCACCATTGTGGTCATACATGCAGCCCAGTTCCCAGGCCATTTCATCCAGCCGCCAGATGGGCATGTCCTCTACGTTGGACAAGGTAGCCAGCCCTGTGTCCATCACCGCGTCCATAGCCCGCAAGCCTGCTTCCATGGCTTTGGCAATGGCATATCCGTTCTTGTCCCGCAGGAGAAACCTTGGAAACAACTGTTCTATTTTAAACTCCATCATGGTTCCATCACCGCCAATGTGATGGTGCCTAGGCAACGCTTGTCCGGGTCGATGCGGGTGTATTCCACACTTCCGCCTGCAAAATGGCTTTCCGGTCCATAAATCACCCTGGACACACCCGCTCTATACAGGTTGGCGGTCAGCCGATCCGGGTTAAAAGGGCGCCCAACGGACAGATCCTGCCAGTCCTTGTATTCCGATACGGCGGCCTGCAGCGCTGCGGTGATGTCTCCCTCGGCGTCCTCCTCCACGGCATAGAGAATATGCAGCGCGTATGGAATGGCCTCCGCCTCTTGTACAGTGACGGTATCTGTCAGCGGGCGCACGTCCGAAGCAGACAGCGCTTGTGCTACAGCTGCGATGGTGGCGGCAGCCCCCTCTGTGTTTCTCAAAATCAGGTACATACCAACCTGACCGGCCCCCAGGTTCAGGGCTCTGGCATCCACAATCTCGCTGGTAGCAGCCTTGGCTGCTGCCTCGTACTGACGGGATGGGCCGGTGGTGATGGCGGCTAACCCGTTCAGCCGGATTCGCTCCCGATAGGTGTCGTCATCTTCCCGTTCCGATCCTCCCGTGGTTTCCGCAATGACCACAACACTGACCACGGCCGGGTGGGTGATGGCCAGTTGCATCTGTGTGCCGGCGGCTACACCGTTCCCCTGGCTTCCAGGGTCCTTGCAGAGTATGTCTGTGTCGAGCACCTGGGCATGGCCCGTGTGGGTCACAGGATTCACCAGCAGATAGAAGCGCTCACCGTCTGGCGTCATGGCTGTGCCGGCGGGAAAAGTTTTGGTTGCACCGGTGGGAACGAAGGTGATGCGCACCTTTCCTGCGGCGGCGTTTGCCTGGATGCGCGGGCAGTTTCGGTTTTCACCGTAGATGTCAAGGTATTCCCCCTGGGCATAGCGCAGGGTCTGCATGCGCAGCGCATTGTCCACGGCGGCAAAGGTCTGAGTCAGCACCGCCTGTACGCCCCGCAGGAGGATCTCCTTTTCGTCTCCGGGATAGAGCACGTCTCCGCCGGCATCCACGTAGGCGGCGATCATCTCCCGCCATATTTCATCCGGGTCATAGGTCAGATAGTGTAGTTCCTTGTCTGCCACCGCCATCACTCCTCTCCGTCCAGTTCAATCAGCAGTTCCGCCTCGATGAGGATTTCTCCGTTTCCGTCCAGGCGGCAGGTAGCACCTGTGACGGTCACATCCGGCTCCCAGAGCATCACCCGGTCGATCTCCGGCAGGAGGGCTTCCCGAAGCTCAGGCATGGGCAGATCGTACAGCGCCGGGTCGAAGCCCCGCAAGCGGTCATAGGGAACCTCCCCCATCCGTGTCATAAGCAGGTTTTTTGCGTTCTGCACCGTGCGGTCCGTCAGGCTTTCGCTTTCAAAGGCAATGGCTGCGGGCCGGTTGTTGATGAGAAACTTAGGCATGGTGCACCTCCACCCTGGTTACTTCTTCTTGCTTGCCGTCTTGGCCGCGCTGATGGTATTCTGCGTGCTCCAGAAAGCGCTGTTCTCACGGTCGCCACGGTTCTTGTCCGCCACTGTGGTTGTGGTATAGCCGCCAGCTCCGTCGCTGACGGAGATCTTCTTGCTTTTTTTCCTGGTTGTTCCTCCTCCGCCCTCAGGTACTCCTCCGAAACTCTGGCTGAACTTCATGGTGAGCTGCACCTTGGCGGACGCCCACTTTCCGGCAGGAGTAATGCGCACATCCGTCACATTCGCGTCCGTCAGGGTGAGCGAATCTGACAAAACTTTCTTGCCTGCCACGTAGAAATGCCCTGAGGTTTCCTTTTTCACGGCATTCAGGTACTTCTGCACTTCGCTTTGTACATCCACCCCCAGGCTGGCCAGCAGATGCACCGTAAAGGTGATCTGGGAGGACTTTTTCCGCGCCTTCTCCTCGGCGTTTTGCGTCTTTTCCTCGCAGGAGCTTTTGATGGAAAGGCTTTCAAAGCTATTCACAAGGCTGGAAGAAACGGTAAACTGAAACCCGGCCCATTTTCCAATCAGCATTTACTTCACCCTTTCCACGGTGCGGATGCCGGCTCGCCCACGCCTTCCTCTGGCACCTCCACCACCGGCAGGTTGAGGATTTCGCCGCCCGCAAAGCGAAGCCGGCGGCAGTAACCGGGGTTGGCTTGGAGCAACTGGGCGGCGTACTTCTCGTCGCCGTACACCGCAAGGCTGATCTGGTCAAAGCTCTCCCCGGCCTTGCAGGGATATTTCATGCTGTCCAATTAAACGTACACCTCCGCTTCCTCCCGCAGGGCGCTGTCCTCCATCCACTTGAAAAAGCGCTCCTTGTCCTCCAGCAGCTTTTCTTCCACATCCCGGGCATCATTGGCGTAGATGGTTGGAGCGTATACATACTGTCCGGCTTGCCGGCCAGGGCTGGCGTTCAGCCCGCCATTGCGGCCGATCAACTCGCCCCAGGTAAACCCGCTGGCCTCTCGCGCCGCGTCCAGCAGCGCCGCTGTGCGCAGGCTGTGTTCCTCCGGGATGGCCCATTCCGGCCCAGCCTCGCCGAAGATGGATGGGATGGCGGCCCTGCCGCCCTGGGCATACTCGTCCAGCTTGTTGTTTCCCCCTCCACCCTTGGGCATGCCGGTCAGGCTTACATGTACTGGCCAGGAGCCGGGGTTGGCAGACAGGTAGGCTTGTGCCTCACTGGCAAAATCGCTGCCGGCCGCCGACCCGTCGGGGAGCTGCACATCCAGGGAAAGGGGCGCTATGCGAAACTGCTCCGTGTCAGAAAGTTCCCCATACAGCAGCTGCTTGATGGCGTAAAACTCCCGGTACAGATCCCCTGTTCCGGAAGGAGCGTTTGCATCCTGCGCCAGGATGGCGTCCAGGTCGTAGGTTTCCCGAAGCCGCTCCCGCATGTTTGTCAGTTCGGTAATTTGGTCATCTTTCAGCGTGTTGTTCTCATAGGCCAGTGGGTCCATGATACCGTACCCAAGGCCCTGCCGCAGGCCCGCTTCGATGCTCTCCAGGAAGGCGGTGATGGTGCCGTCCCTGTCAAAGGCGCGGATGGTTCCCCGCGCGGTATCTAGGCTGTATTGCTCCAGATACTTGTCCATGACATCGCCTGTGAATGCCCCGGCACCATACAGTGGGTTGAAATTTGTGGCAATGCCTGTCATTGCCCACAATCGGGCATATTCATCGGCCTTCTCCGTGTCCCCCTGGGCGCGGTAGTAGTCCATCAGATTGGTCAGCTCGTCCATGCCGCCCAGGCTGCCCAGTGCGGAAATCAGGTACTTGCCCAGCTGCTGCTTGGTGGAATCCAGACCAAATACCACTTGCTCATCCGCATACGCGCTCTTTCCAAAGAGGCCGGTGATGATGTCCGACGCGCCCTTCCCCGAGATTCCGCCTTTCAGCCAGGTGTCCGCATAGGCACCCAGCAGGTTTGCCGGGTCCCGCAGATCGCTTTGCTGGATAGCGCTCAGGTACAGCCGCAGGATGGCATCATTGATCTGCTGCAGGGACCGGTCGCCATAGATCATCTGGTTCTTCTTTGCGTCCATGGAAGCCAGTGCGGCATCCCGCTCCGCCTCGGTGGCCTCTCCCTTGGCGATCTGCCGGTCATAGGCCAGTTTTACTTCGGCCCGATCCCGGATGAAGGCATCCTCCGCTTTGGTGAAAGCCTCCGATTTCAGATTTTCCAGCTCCTGGCCGTACTTTTGCAGCTCGTCCCAACTCGCGGTTTGTGCCTTGTACAACAGGCTTTCCAGGGATATTTCGCTTTCCTCCTGGGCCACCTGTGCGGCGGCCTGGGCCACGGCCTCGTTGATGCTGCGAATCAGGCTGACGATCTGCTCATATTCCTCCGGTGAGATGGTGTCGTCCTCAAAGGCGCTAAACAGCGCGTCCCGCAATTCCGCCCCCAGGCTTTCCGCGCCCGCCATCCGGTCCTCGCTCTCCAGGTTCAGCACATCGGAAATCTGCTGGTAGATGGGATCCAGGTCCGCCACGCCATCGCCGCCAAAGAGGTTTTTCAGGTACGTCAGGTTGGCGGACGAAGCACTTTGGATGCCCAGCTGCAGCTGGGCCATCATCTCCACTCCCAATTTTTCCAGGGCCTGCTTATCGGGCTCTGTCAGCTGGGTGCCGGTGAGCATCTTGGAGAGCAGGTCCCCAGAGAGATCACTGCTGGCGGTTTTGTAGCTGTCCACCGCCTTCAGGACCGAGGCTGTGTAGGCGTCAAACTCCTTGTAGGATTCCTGAAAGCCGGTGCGCAGGTCGCTCACATAGCCTCCCAGCTCGTCAAAGTCCAGCTTCATCTGGCCAAATTTGGACGCATAATCCGCGTCGGCCAGCTCCTGCATGGCATTGACCGCGCCTACCAGGGCGATAGCTCCCAGCGTGATGCCGCCCGCCGGCGTCAGGGCAAAGCCGATCAGCCGGAAGGCCGTGCCTGCCAGCAGCAGTGCGGGCCCCGCCACTCCAATAGTGGTCGCTGCGGATACCAACGCATCCAACTGGCTCTTATCCATGTTGTTCAGCTCCACCACGATGCCATGGAGCCAGTCCGCCGCAGGCTGCAACACGTCATCCAGGGAGTCACCCACCTTGATTTTGAAGGAATCCCATGCGGCTTCCAGCTTCCGGATGGCACCGCCCAGGCCTCCCTGCATGGTGGCGGCCATCTGAGCTGCAAAGCCTTCGCTGTCAATGATGTCTGCCATGCTGATTTTGTACTGCTCATCCGAAACGGAAATCAGGTTGCTGGCGGTAATATAGCCCCGCTTGCCAAAGATCTGGCCCAGCACCGAGGCGCGCATATCGTCGCTCCCAAGTCCCGCAAGGGCGGTGCGCAGGTCGGAGATGATGTCCAGCATGTTGCGCAGATTTCCGCTTTCGTCAAATACGTTGAGCCCCAGCTCCTTGATGGCTCCGGCAGCGGCGGTAAGGTCAATGCCCTCCTCCTCCAGGTAGGCGTCCAGCTCCGACTGGGTCATGCCCAGGTTTTCCAGAGCGGCAATCACGGCCTTTTTCTCACCCATGGGCGCAACCAGATTCAGCGCGAAGTTGCGCAGGGCCGTGCCGCCCTCCTCCCCCCGCATGTCCTTGCCGAACTGTGCCATGGCCGAAAGGATGGTCAGCACCTCGGCGCTTCCGCCTTTGAATAGGTTCAAGCCGGAACCCAGCCGGGTCATGGAGTCGCCCAGGGTGTCGATGTCTGTGGATCCGATGGCCGCCGTCTTGGCCATCTGGTCCGTCAAAGTGCCGGCAAAGCCCAGTTCTTCCCGCAGGGACATCAGGGAGGAATACAGGTAATCCACGGAATCAGCCAGTCCCAGGTTGCCGGCCATGGCCAGCCCCAGGACGCTTGGGATCAGGGTCTTGATTTCCTCGGTGGTCAGACCCAGCTGACCCATAAAGACCTCGGCTTCCGCCGCCTGCTTCTTGGAGTAGGTGGATGTAGTCCCAATTCGGCTGTTCAGTTCATCCAGCGTGCGCATTTCCTCTCCGCTGAACTCGCCCACCGCCTGCACCTGACGCATCAGGTCGTCATAGCCGATAAACTCCCCTACGCTGTCCTTGCCAAAGCCGATAATCTTCTGGCTGATCCCGTCAATGGTGGAGCCAAGCCCCAGCAGGGCGCTTCCAATGGTTCCAAAGGAATTGTCCACGCTTCCGCCGATGGTGATGATGGTCTCCAGTCTCTGCCCTGCCATGTGCGCCCTCCATCCTGCTTATTCCTCTTGGATCACTCCTGCGGCCTTTCCCAGGATCCCCCCCTCTCCGTCGTCAAACAGAAAGAAGTAGACGCCATCCCCAACCGCAAACTCTGCATCTTGCATTGCCTGTATCTGTGGCGTCACCACCCCAACGCGCGTCAGGCTTTTCACACGGTAACCGGCCTGGGTCTTTTCCACCACCTGGCCGCGTTCGATGGCCGCGCCGAAAAAATCGTTGTACATTGGAACCTCCCTTTAGCTGATGGAGGTAATTTTCCGAACCATCTTCACCTTGGTGCTTCCCTTGAAAAAATCATGCTGGGCCTCGTCTATCACCCATTCTCCGGCGGCGTCTGTGACGCTTGTCACGTCCACCCTGGCCAGGGCGGTCATGCCGGGATTGTAGGGGGTGACAAATTCCATCTCCTCCGCCCGTCGATTGTGGCAAAGCAACAGCCCCCTGGCCCACCGCCCCGCAGACAGGCTGTCATGGGCGGGCAGGTCGGTATAGATCCTGCTCTCCAAGGTGTCGGCAGCCGTGTCCACGGCCCTGCCCTCTCCATAGGGGCTCATAACGGTCACGCTGTCCCACCGTCCGCCCCGCTGCCGATAAAAAAAGCCGGGTGTGGCGGACTGAATCTCAATGTTCTGCCCCGCTTTTTGCTCCTGGGCATACTCAATGCCAATGGCCACCAGCTTGCCGTTCAGGCATTTAAGGGTGGCACCCTCCATCTCCAGCACACGCTGGAGGAATGCCGTCACTCCCTCGTCCTTGCGCAGCAGGAAGGGATAGCGGATGCTCCCCTCCAGGCCGAAGAGGGCCCAGTCCATGCCACACTCCGCAGCGCAGGCACGCATCAGCCCGGCCAGGGTGATGTTTTCGTAGGTGCCGTAGGCTTTGCGCCGCACGGCGGACGGGGTGGCCGTGGCAATCAGCCGGTACCGCCCCTCCTCTGGCAGAATCATGGAGATGAAAAGTGTGCCCGTGTCGTACCCGTTGTGGGACACCAGCACCTTGTCATCCCGCTTGGGCCCCCAGGCAAACCATTTGGCGGCATTCCCAACCACCAACTCCAGGCTGTCCGCTCGCCCGCCGGATAAATCCCGGTGGACACAGCCGCGGATCTCCATATGCTCCGTAATGTCCGTGCCCTCGTAGATAAACTGCATAGCGCCCTCCCGGGCGCGGGAGCTCCCGCCCCCCTATCGCCCTTGATCCCGCTTGTCCGCCAGCTTTTCCATCACATCGCCGATGGCGCGGAAAAACTCGGCAAAGCGGAAAATGGTCATGTCCATGAAATCGGTGATCGGCGTATGGCTTACAATGGCCGCATTGCTCACCCGTTCAAAATACGCCGATTTCCCGCCTGGACAGTAGCGGCGAAAAAAAGCGAGGCAATCCGCATCGCGCACACCGCGTCTGCTACTCCCATCTGCGTTTTGACGTCGGTTTCATCCACCTCGCCGGTGGCCCTGGCGGCAGCCGCCGCAAACAGCGCGAACGCCTGCTTGTTAGTAAGATGGAAAATGGAACCCGCCTCGCTGTCGCTGTCCAGCGCCTGGGCGAAGTCCCATCCGGTCAGTTTGGTAAAGTCATAGGAAAGCTCTGTCACATCCTGGCTTTTCGCGCGGATGGGTTTCTCCAGCACCAGCTTCCCCTTTTTCAGTTTCATGGCCTTCTCCACCGGATCGGTCGCGGCAGCCTTTGCCTCCTCCGATACGTCGGACCTTTCCTCCTCCATCGGCTCCTGCTCTCCCAGAGCGGTGGCCATGGGCAATGCCTTTTTGTCCATTTTTTTCAATCCCTTTCCTTGATTGCATGGGTGGTTCGGAGGGGCCGAAGCCCCTCCGAGTGCACAAGTGGGTATCCACTTGCTCGAAGTCCGTCAGGACAGAATGCTCTCCACGGTATCCGTCACCGTCACGCCGTTCACCTTGATGATTCCGGCCATGGCGTCCACCAGGGTCACAATCTCTCCATTGATTTCCTCCTCAAATCTGAGGCAAGCATACTTGTCCGTGGAGCCCCAGGGGTTCCCCTGCTCCACCTTGCCCTTGTCCGTGGAGGAGTGCACTCCCGTCATGCGGAACTTCACGCTCTCCAGCCCGATCTCCCCGGTGGCCACATTGTACTTCTGCCGCGCCACGCGCACTTCCAGCATATGCTTCCCCGGGTCTCCCAGGCGGTTGCAGTTCACGCCGTTGTTGTGGGCCACTTCAAACTCCATGGCCTCCAGGTGGGTCATGTCAGGCATCTCCACAGCCGCCACCATCCCGGAGGAGTCAATCTTGCTGGAGGTATGTTTGATGGTAGGCACCGTGATGCTGGTCACATCCTCCACCACAAGGCCGTTGTCGATGACCCGGTGGCCCTCAACGTTGTTGTAGACTTTCGTCACCATGTCTTTCTCACTCCTTGCTTACCCATTACGGGGCCTGGAAGAAGGTCACAAAGCCCTCATCCGTCCAGTTGACGATGGCAGTCAGGCTCTTGGCCAAGGGCGTGGTGGTCACGTCAAACAGGAAAGCATGGTCGCCGTTCACCATGTCGCTTGCGGCGTCCTCCTGGGCCAGGATGGTCACGCGCCCGAAGGTCAGCGCTCCCACCCGCACCAGGCCGTCCAGCCTTGCCTGCTCCTCCGCCACGATGCTCTTGATGTCATTCAGCGTCATGGGCTTGTCCACGCTCTTCCCGCGCCTGTGCTGGAAGTCGTTGCTGATGTAGAACAGCATCATCCGGTTGGTCTCGGCGATGTTCAGCCGGTCGGCCGCAGAGGGGCCGTAATCGGCGGAATGAGCGCCCCACAGAGCCCAGCGGCCGCCCACAAACGCGGCGGACGCAATGCCATTCTTGTTAAGGTGCTCGTTGATGGCCTCATCGTCCAGCATCACGTTTCCGCTGTCCTCGCCCAGGTACAGGTTCTGGATGATGGGGCAATCGGTGTTGGAAGGAGTCTTGTAGGGGATATCGTCCTGCTGGATCAGCAGCTCCTGCAGATTGGCCGCCGCCAGCACAGACAAGTGGTACACTTTCCCGTCCGTGCCCTTGGCCAGGGGGAAGAACACCGTCTCATGCTCCTTGTTGAAGCCGTTGGTCTGCCGCCAGGTGTTTGCCGAGGAAAGGGAGATGGCAGAGCCGTCCGCGGTGATGGGAAGATCCGCGTACACATAGGCATCCCAGTGGCCGTTGATCTTCTGGGCCGCCTGCACCAGCGCGGTATGCACGGCAGGCAGGCTGCCAAAGCCCGGGCACAACAGGAAGGATGGGATCCTGCCGGTGGCCTGGTACACGTTCTTCACGGCGTAAATGCCGGTGCTTAAACCCGCCCCGTCGCTGGCCCCGATCACATCCTCCGCATCCACGGCCGTGGCGTCAATCAGGTCATAGGTGATGGCCAGGGCGGCGCTGCCCAGGGCTCCGGTGGTCAGCTCCGCAATGGTAATCACGCCTTTGGCCGGGTCATAGGCGATGGCGTAGTCCACGCCCTTTTGCTTGGTAACCGGGTTCTCGCCGCTGGTTTTCACTTCCACGCTGTCCAGAATGATGCTCTGGGCAGCGGCAATGGTAATGCGCCCGTTTGCGGGGGTCAGGTTCTGGGTTCCGCCCTGTGCCGCCGTATGGACCTCCGGGTCCAGCACGTTGATGAACACCAGGGGGGCCACCCCTTTCTGTTCCAGGTGCACGTGCATGGCCTCGCACAGGGTGTACTTTGCCCAGTCGCTGGAATAGCCCAGGTACTTCTTCGCCTCTGCGAAGTTTTGAATCAGCAGCGGCTTGTTCACGTTGGCAGCGCCCCCGGGCACGGTATGCACGGGAGCGGTTCCGATGTAGACGATGGCGTTCCGGCTTTGCTGGGCCACTTTGGTGCCCGCCGTCTGGATTCTGCCGTACGCGCCATGAAGGTATTCAGCCATATGGGAAACCTCCTTGCTTGCGCTATTTTAAGTACTCTTCAACCAGGCTGTCCGTTCCTTTGTCGGCGTAGCAGTTGAAGTCCACATTGACGAAACCGTAGAATATGGGCCGCTTGTCCACCACCATGCCCTGGTCGGTGTACAGGCTGTAGATCACGCTGTCCTCCTGCACCATCAGGTCGGTGCCCGGTATGGACTTAAGCTCCAGCAGCTTTTCCTTGGCGTCGTCCATCCAGTTCAAGAGGGTGAACAGCCCTTCCTCGGTTCCCTCGGTCAACAGGGTCATGTCCATCCTCTTCTGTTCACAGCTCTCCACAAAGCCAGGAAGCCTGGTACCCGGCTCGTACACGCTGAACAGCATGCTGATGGACAGGGTTTGCGCCAGGTCTCTTGGTCTGCGAACATTGTTGCTGGTGTCAAAGTTCCTCTCCAGGTCCGTGCGTTCCACGTACCGGGCACGGGAGGGGTTGGGCATAATCAGGATGCCAGGGGTCACGCTCAGGGGATCCGGCTCCATTTCTCCCGTCTGGGTCTGCCGGCGTGGCGTCCACCCCAGGTAGCAGACCGGCTCCTGCCTGCGGATGTCCATGATGGTCTCCCCGGGGGCTTTCAGGGAGCGTCCCTGGCACAGTTCCCGGATGGCCCATTGTTTCAGGCCCAGCAGGCGCTCGCTGGTTCTCATTCAATCCACCCCTTCGGCTCATCGCTCATCACCAGGATCCCAAGCATCCCGCCGTCCTCCTGCACCTGCAGGATCTTCATGGGCTTCCCGTCCAGGAAGATGTGCTCATTGGGCTGCACGGTCCTTGGCTCCGGAAAGCCCTCCAGGGGCGTGTAGATCATGGTTTCCGTCACGTTGTTGTCCCAGCTCAGGTCGATGGCGTTGGCGTTCTTCTTCTTGATGGCCACTTCCCCGTCCAGCACGCAGTCAAACTCCTTGCCGTTCCAGGTGTGGGTTTCCGCGAAGTGACCTGGGTTCATGAATACCCTGTGGGCGTCGGCCAGGATGCGGTCCTTCAGGGTCAATGGGTTTCACCGGCGGGCTTTTCCGCCGTTTCCTTTTCCCGGCGTTTGGGCTCGGCAGGCTTTGCCTCCGCAGGCTTCGCCTCGGCGGGCCTTATCGACCGCTTCTCCTGGGGCAGCAGCCGGGCCTCTCCCTGCTCAATCAGGCGCGCGCCATAACTGGCGTTCACCTCCGCCGTTTCGCCGGTCCTCAGCTTCACTTTCATAGGTCAGCTCCTCCTTCCTGCGGGCTTCTTTGGGCTGGAGGGCTTCTTTGCCGCAGGCTTCTTGGTGGCCGCATTTGCCTCTGAGCGCTTCACGGCCTTGGCTTCCACAATGCCCTCCATGATGTTGATTTCCGGGGGCGGTTCCGGCTCCTCCGCCCCTTCCTCCGGCTCCTCCTCCGGCTCCTCCTCGGGCTCAGTCCCGGGCTGCGGATCCGGCGCAAGCCTCCGCTCCTGGATGTCCTCCGGGATGCCCTCCGTTGGCAGGACGCGCGGGGCCGGCAACTGTGCCGCATAGTCGAAGGAGCGATCCGGGTTTTCTTCCCGAATCGCTCCCTTTTCCAGCAGCCGTTTGCTTTTCTCCTGGGGGATCTCCTCATGGATGATCTCTCCGGGGGTGTACATCTTCCGGTTCACCCTCACGTAGTGCAAAGCAATATAACTCATGTGAGCCTCCGTTTCCGTGTCCCATGCCTTAGAGCACGTCGGCTACCACCCAGGCATCCGCGTTGAAGGGGATGATGGTTGGGCAGCTGGTCAGGCGGTTCTTCACGGCGCTGGCGTTGATGTCGCCGTAGCGCAGGGGAACCTCCTCCTTGATGTAGGTCAGGTGGGAGGCGTTCTTGCCGGTTTCCTCCACCTGGGTCACAGGACCGTGGGGGCATTTCAGCATTTCGCGGCCGCCCATCAGCAGTTTGCCGCTGGGAAGGATGGGCTTCACCTGGCCGTCGTCGTCGGTGAACCGGCCGGCAAAACTGTACATTTCCACCCCATCGCTGTTCCAGCCCAGGAAGCGCACCCCCTGGCCCCGATACCGGGTATTGATCTCGCCCATGTTGATGTTTCTGCTGTCAAACTGCTTCACGTAGTCGCTGTTGCCCAGCATGGCGGCGGCTACATCGGGGGCCATCACGATGATGTCCACGATGCCCAGGCCGTCATACACCAGGTCATACATCTCCTGCATGTCGCTCTCGATGGTGGCGGAAGCGGTGTTCCAGGCATTGTCCGGGGTGAAGTTGTTGGTGAAGCCGAAGTCGGCCACCAACGTGGTCTGCTTGTCCCGGCCCTCGTTGGTGTAGCGGAACACCTCCAGCTTGCCGGTCAGAAGCATCTGGCGGGCCATGTGCTCCCTGCGGCGCTGAATGGCCGCCCGCATCTCCATCAGGTCCTGGGCCAGCATCTTCCTTTCCCGCTGCTCGGGGGTCATGGCTCCCATCACCTGTTCGCCAAAGGTGCGGCCCTTCAGGTCCTTGTTGTCGATAATCCTCTCCGGGGCGATGGTGCAGAAACCGATCTGACGGGTTTCAAAGCCGGTGCGGCCCATCACCACACCGCCGGTACCGGGATGCACGATGGGAGCCATTTGCCGGGCGCCCTTCTTGAAGTCATAGATGGCCTCGTCGTCCTCCACAGCGCCCATGTTTTTCACAAAGACGTCATAGAGGAAGGTATACTCTCTGGGCAGCAGCTCAATGGCGGCCAGTTGCGCCCGGGTGCTGTAAATATCAAGCGGCATTCTTTTTCTCCTCCTTGTTTTACACGTTAGTTGGCGTCTTTCCAGACGGCGAACAGCGCCAGATCGGCGGCAGTCCCGGTATAGGACGCGGCCACGGCGTAATCCGTGCCGGTTCCGTCCGCCTTGGTGTTCCACTTGTCAAAGGCCTTGGTGGCAGGCGGGGTCAGGGTGCTGTCGGGGATGGCATAGACCGCGCCCACCTTCACCCGACCGGCGGCCATGGTGCCGGTGCCGCCGTTGGCATCAAAGGTGACATAGGCATATTCCACCTTCCAGATGGCAAACAGCGTGAGCCCTGCGGCAGCGGGATAGACATCCTCTGCCTCGTAATCCGTGCCGGTTCCGTCCGCCTTGGTGTTCCACTTGTCAAACTCCTTGTCCGCAGGCGCGGTGAAGGTGTTGTCGGCCACGGCATAGGTGGAGCCCGCCAGGGCCATTTCCGTCACCGGAAGGCCCACGCCGCCATTGGCCTGATAGACGATGGGCACAAAGTGGTTCACCAGCTCAGGGGCATCGTCTGCCAGGTGGTCCAGCAGGATGCCCTGCTGACGGAGCACCAGCATGTTGTCGGCGGTCAGCGGCTGGTCATCAGCCAGCAGAATCTTGCTGGCAAACAGCCGTCCGGCCCGGTAGGCGCGGGCGTCCTCGGCCACCAGCAGGTTTCCCGAGGTGTCCACGGCTTCGTCCAGCACCACCAGGGTGTTATCGGAGGCGATGTCTGCCGAAGCGGCAGGGGCGTACATCCCGGAAGCCTGGCGGCACATCACCATGCCCCTGGGCACCCTGCCGTTGCCGGGCTCACAGGAAATGGCAATCACCTGCGCCCCCTGTGGGTCGGCCAGCAGGTACTGGGGATTTTTCGCCCCGATGGTTTCAAACAGCTTACTCATTGCCTTGTTGTCTCCTTTCTGTTTGTTAGAACATGCCGCCGTCGGCAGAAGCGCGGTAGGCTTTGGCGTACTCGGCGATTTCAGCGGCCGCCTTCTTCAGCTCCGCGTCCGGGTCGCTGCTGCCATTGTCGCTGGCTTCTCCCGCCACCTCCACGCTGGGGGCGGTTTCGGCCTTGCGGTCGTCCACAAATTTCGCGGCCTTTTCCCGCTGGGCTTTCACCACCTGCTTTTGGAAGTCGATGGGGCTTGTGCCCTTTTCCTTGGCTTCCAGGGCAAGCGCCTCATAGCCTGGAGGGGTCAGGTCGTCGATCTCCTGCATGCGCTGTCTCTCAGCCTCGCTGCCGCCGCGCATGATGGACTCGTACAGGCCGGGGTTTTCCGCCTTCAGGTCCTCCATGGTAATCTCCTTGATGTCCTTGCTGCTCATGGTTCCTTGCTCCTCCTTTGTTCCCATATGTTCAGTCGACTCCCCGGCGGCAACGCCCTGGTGATCGTTACTGACAGTCGCTCCCGCTCCCTGCGGGGTTTGATCCGCTCCCTGCGGGGTTTTGTCCGCGCACATGTGCAGGCACTCGGGAAGCGCGCCGTACATGTCCCGCATAATGGACAGGGTATCCTGGGGCAGCTCTGCGCAGGCCACCGCCTCCTGGGCTTCCAGCACCTCGTCCACAAAGCCCGCGTCCACCGCCTCCTGGGCGGTAAACCAGCTGGTTTCGTCCATCCAGCCCTTGATGGTATCATCATCCTTCTTGCAGCGCTTGGCGTACATCTGCCGGAAGTCCGCTTCCAACTTTCGCAGCATCTTCGCCTCCTTCTCCATATCCCTTGCCTCGCCAAGGGTCCAGGAGATGGGGTTGTGAATCATGTACTCGCTGCCCTCTGCCATGTGCACCGTCCAGCCGGGTATGGATGCCAGCAGGGTGGCTGCGCTGGCGCACAGGCCCTCAATGTACACATGCTTTTCCGCTGCCTCCATCTGCACCAGCATGGAGCGCATGGCCACAGCCTGGTATACGCTGCCCCCGGGGGAGTTGATCCGCAGGTTGACGCGCTTTGCCCCTTTCAGCTTTTTCACAGCGGCGTCAAACTCTTTGGCCGTCACCTCCGGGTCCTCCGGCCTCCATTTCCAGCTCACGATGGAGCTGTAAACCATGATCTCGCCGGTGTCCTCAGCCTCCATGCGCACGTCGTAGCCAAACTTGAACATCTTCCGCTCGCTCATTTACTCTTGCTCCCTTCGCTGTCGTCGCCTTCCTCAGGCCCGTCCCCGGGGCCGCCCTGCTTTTCTTCCTGCGGTGCGCCCAGGGCGCTCATCTCCTTCTTCCGCTGGCGGATGTTCTCGGCCCAGTCATTGCCGTTGAACTCGGCAGCCTCCTGCTCCTGGGTGGTAATGTTGTTCTTGATGCGCATTTCGGCGGCCTTGACCTCCTTGATGGGGTCCACATGGCCGGCGCTGACGCCCATCCACATGCAGCTGCACCAGGCCTGCCGGATCGCCGGATCGTCAAAGAAGCCGGGTGCCTCAATTCTGCCGATGGCCACGGCCTCGGAAAGCCACTGCTCATACACCGGCTGGTTGAACATCTGGTTGAAGTCCCTGCGGTACACCCGCACCTCCCGCCAGAAGTCCAGCATCGCGCCCCGGGCTGCCGTGTAGTTGCTGTTGTACTTTTTGATCAGCACTTCCACAGGGATGCCCATGCTCGCGCCAATCACGGTTTCCAGGGCGGTCACAAAGCTCTCAAAGGCGCTGTTGCTGCGGATGGGGTTGATTTCCTTCACCCGCTTGCCCGGTGGCAGGTCGTAGATCACGCCCGGGGCCAGCTCCAGTTTCAGCTGATCCTCCGGGTCCGTCACCCGCTCCTCCTCGTTGACTGCGTCCTCCATCCCTGCCGCCCCGTCATCCTCGTCGCTCTCCAAAAAGGCGGTCAGCATGGAGGACACCACATTGGCCGCCAGCTCGCTATTGATATACCGGTCCAGCTGCTTGATCTGCTCAATCTGGGCGGCGCAGAAGGGGATGCCACGCCGCTGCTCCGGCCGCTCATGGGTCATCACGTGCAAAATGTTGGGGTAGCCTGTCTCCCTTCCAAAGGCTTCAATGGCCTGCCATTCTACGCTTTGGGTGCTGTTGGCCATCAGTGGGTGGCGGTTGGCGATGTGGTAGCGCACCACCGCGCCCTCCCGGTCAATCTCCACGCCATCCACAATCCGGCCCCCGCCGGATACTTCCTTGCTCTCGCTCTCTCCCCCCATGGCATCCGGGGTACAGACACGGTCCGCCTCCAGGATGCGCAGGGTGGTCTGGTAGGGGGTTCGCTTGTTGGGCTTCATCCCAAACAGGGCAAACACGTCTCCGCTCACCAGCATGCTGCGGAAGGCCAGCTGCTGCATCCCAAAGAAGTCCTGCTGCCGCGTTGCGTCGCACATCACGTTGGAGGCCCACAGGTGAAACTCCCGCAGGGTGTTCCGCTCCCACTCGTCCCGGGCCTCATCCGACAGCCCCAGCACATCGCTGTTAATCTTTGGCTTTGGGTGGATGCCCCAGCCCACCACGTTGGTGGTCATGGTGGCAGGGCCGCTGCGGGCCAGTCCGCCTCCGGCGTACAGGTCCCTGGCCCGGCGGCGCAGCAGCGCGCCGTGGAGGTCAATGTCGTCCTCCGCGCTTCCTCCGCCCACCAGCCAGCCTATCAGGCTGTTCAGGGTGCGGCTTGCCCCGTGGTTTCCGTAGCCGGTGTAGGCCAGCCGTTCCCGTATCAGGCCTCTGCCCGTTTCCTCCAGGCGCTCCTTGCGCATGCGGTTCTCATAGGCCCTGTTTCCCTTTTGGGGGGACAATAAAAAAAGCGCCCTCTCGCGCAGGTTTGGTTTGCTCATGCTTTCTCCCCCTTACAGGTCACGGGGCACAACCCGCACCACGCGGCTCTTTCGTGCATTCCCGGACAGCACCTTCACGGCGTTGGACAGTATCATAATCTGCTTGTTCACAGCGGGGATATCAAAGGCGGTAAACTCCCGGCTGCCAATGCGGTAGCTTTTCGCCTGCCCGGTGGCCAGGGCCGTCAAACAGTCCTTCCACAAGGCCAGCTGCTCCTGCGCCTCCTGGAGCGTGTACGCGTATTCCAGCGCCATGGTACCCCTCCTATACCTGTATTCCGCCAGAGATCACCCGGGGCCGGTTGCCCAGCTTCCGCCTGGCGGCCTCGGCCTGGGTGATGGGTCTGGTTTCCGTCGTTCCGGCCAGCGCCTGTTCGTACTTGTCAAAGTTCCAGTTGAAATACTTGAAGGCGGCCCGGTTGTAATTGCGAAGATCCAGCGGCTCGTTGCGTTCATGGATCTTCTCCCAGGTGATGGTCTCCTTGCCCCGCAGCCGCTTAATCACCATTTTTTCCGAAATCAGCCCGCGGAAATAGTCCTCATCGTATCCCATCCGGGGATCCATGGGAAAGTGCATATACCGCGGCCCCGGCCTCTCGATGGAGGTGTTGTAGAGGATGGCTTCCTTGCCCTGGTCCACAGCCACAATAAAGGCGATCTCCCCCTGCTTCAGCTTGCCCTTCTGCATGGGCCGCACGTAGCTCTTGCCTTCTCCGCCCTCACCCTTGATGGCCCACACCCGCCTTACGGCCCGCTTGGCGCATTCCCTGTATACATCCGAGGTAAAGTGTCCGCCGGAGTCCACAAAGGTGGCCAGAATCCGCATGGCCCTGCCGTCCCTCATGCTCCATTCCTTGTCCAGCAGCGCGTCCACTTCCTCCCACACGCCTTCCGCGTCGGCGCGGCCCGGAATCACGCCTTTGCGGATCCCCCAGCTTTCCTCGTGGCGGTTCCATCCCACAACCTCAAACTCCAGTCGGTTGTCCTGCACGTCAATAGCCATGGTCAGTACCAGCACCCCGGTGGGCACCTCCGCATTGTAATGCTCCCGGCGGGCATAAAGCTGCTCCGGCCTGCCGCTTCGCTCCCGCACCTCCCACAGCTCGCACAGCACGGTGTTCATAAACACCTTCAGTTCCTCCGGGTCATCCTTCACCGCCAGAAAAGTATGGGCAATCTCTTTCCAGTCGCTCCATGGGCTCATGAATGCGTTCAGTTGGAAACTGCGTACCCCCCGCTGGATGGCATCCGGATTATGAGCCACCCACTTGGCCGGGCAATGCTTGGTTTCATACTCCTCCGTCTCCCCCAGACACTCAGGGCAGCGCCACCGCACGGATTCCACCCGGTAGGCTTTCTTGCCGTTCTTCTCGTACTCCGTCTTTTCAATGGCGATGTTGGCAAACCGGATGAAACTGTACTGGTGGCAATGGGGGCACTGGGTATGCCACTCTTCCTGCGTTCCGTCCATATATTCCTTCTCAATCTTGCTCTTCCCCTTGATGGTGGGAGAGGAGGTGAGCACCACCTTACGGTTGTGGCGGTAGGTCTCGGTACGCCGCATGGCAATGGCGATGGGGTCGCCTTCCGTGCCTGCGGAGCTGGGGTACCTGTCAATTTCGTCAAAATTCAGGTAGCGGATGGGCCTGGCGGCCAGGTTGGTGGGGCTGTTCGCGCCTGTCAGGGCCAGGCTCCCCCCCGGATAGGTTTTCATCCCGATGGTGTTTCGGCTGTCCCTGCTCTTGGCTTCGTGGATCTTCCGCTTCAGGGCCGGGCAGGCTTCAATCATCGGCGCGATTCGCCTTGTGGAAAAGTCCTGCACAAACTCATCGGTGGGCTGCACAAACAGCATCGGCCCCGGATCCACGTCAATGGCCCATCCCGTCATGTTCAGCTCCATCTCGGTCTTGCCCACCTGGGAGCTGGCCATGATCACGATTTTCCAGAGGCCCGGCTGGGTGTAGGCGTCCATGATCTCCCGCTGAAAGGGAGCCCGGTCCGTTCGCCACGGCCCCGGCTCTGCCGAGCTCTCGGTCACCAGGATCCGGTTTTCATCGGCCCACTTGGAAACGGTAATTTTCTTGGGCGGACGGAACATCAGCAGGGTGTCCTGCATCAGGCTACGCAAGTCCATGGTCCGTCCTCCTATTCTTCGCTTGCGCCCTCGCTTTCCTCATCTTCGCTTGCGCCCATCCACTGGCTTGGCAGCGGGGTGTCGGCAATCAGGTTCAGCACTTCCCGCACCGCTTCTTCAATCACTCCGCTGATGAGCATTGTGCTTTTCATGCCCACCACAACAGGTGCCACCTTGCTGGGCAGCAGCATCATGTTCTGGGTCACCGCATGGGCAATGTCCGCCCACACCCGCTTCACGTCGGCAACAGCCACCACTTCGCCACGCATCCTGGCCAGCTCAATCTCGCTCTTGGCCATTTTCACCTGCTCATGCTTGGCCTTCACTTCGTCCAGGTCCATGTCGGTGCCGGATTGGCTGTCCACGCAGTAAGCCACCCAGCGCTGTACAAAAAGAGCGAGGTCGTACTTGCCGCCCTCGCCCTCCACAAACAGCTTCTGTTCCTTTGGCAGATCCCGGTCTATGTCATAAAGCCTCCGGTAGGTATACCCGGCGACCGTCGCCAGCTCCTTTTTGGTCAAAGATATGCTCATATCCCACCCCTACCGGATCCGTCCCATCATAAACCGGTACTCATGCTCAATCCGCTGTTTCAGGTAATTCACAATTTCATCGCTCACGTTCTGCCTGCTCCGGTTGGTTGGCATCTGCGGCACGCCAATGCCCACAGCCGGGCGTACCCGGTTCCCATCCCCGGGAATACGGGCATAAAACCCTTTCTTTTTCCCTTTGAACACAGCAAAGTGAATGGCTCCTCCATCGCTGGGCAGCACACTGGCCCCCTCCGTCACGATATTGGCCACAATCTTGTAGGCCCGCCGCTTTCGCTTCCCCTTGGCCCCTTCGTATCCGCTGCGGATCTTGGACCCTCCAGCCGTTGCCGAGGCCGCAAACTGCCCGCCAATTTTTCCACGGGTGCCGGCCACCGGTATGGTGCAGTTGATCTCCATCCCGCCACTGGAGGTAGCGGTTTGAATCGTGCTGCCAATCCACGCAGGCTTGGCGCAGTAATCCACGGGCAGCTCCTTTTTCAGCGTCGTGCGCACATGGCTGCCCACCCGGGAAGGAGCCAGCACCCGCCTAAGCAGCGTGCGCATCTGGTCCGGGGTCAGCGTTCCCCTCAGGGCGGTCACCGTGGAGTCCAGATCGCTGGTGTCAATATGCAGCATCACCGAAACAGCCACGCGCACCCCTCCCGCACAAACGAAAGCGAGCGATGGATTTTCTCCATCGCCCACTTATCTCATAATACCATTATACGTTTTCATGCCGGAGAATCAAGAGGTATTTGAAATACCAAACAAATTATACTATCCAATTATATATATTTATTACAGTTTCACTCCTCCGCCCAGTTTCCAGGCCACCGAACGCTGCTCATATCCTTGGCCTGCTCAACGGCTCTGCGCAGTTCTTTGAACTTCCACTCCGTCAGGTTCAGCTCGCTTCTCACCTGGGAGGTCGGCAGGCCCAGCACGTACACCATCTTCACAAAGGTCCTCATGTTTGCGTCCCGGATGCCGTTCAGGATGCGTTCCGCCCGACCCAGCTCCCGCATGCAATCCTTCACCTGCCGCCTGTACCGTTCCGCCTTCTCGTCCAGGTCCGCCAGCATGGCATCGAAGCCGCAGGGCTGCCCTCCGCAGCCCGCTGTCTTGCTGAACCGCTGAGTGATGAAGAACATCCGGTCACTCAACCAGCTGATCCGGCTCTCTCCGTCGCACACATCCTGCATCGCGCTCACCACCCGCTGCAGGCAGGGGATGTCTCTGTTCTGTGGCTCGGTCAACGTCCTAGTTTTAACGTTCTCCATACGCTTGGCTCCTTATCCATTGGCCGCTTTGGTGGGCGGTTTTCCGGTCCGGTGCTGGGGCCGGTCCCTCACCTTACTTTCCCAAAGCGAGCAGAACCGTTTCCTAACCAGCGGCTGATGATAAAACTCCGAATACCTCTGATAGCACACCTGCCCGTTTCCCGTCTCCAGGTTCCGCCAGTTCCACAGGCATGTGCCGCATCTTCTTTCGCATACTGCCATGTACTTCTTCGCCCCGGTTCATTTATTTACCCTTTAGCCGATAAGGTATAATATTTTGCGCACAATTGAAAATGGGAGCCCAGAGCGTGTAAGCTGTTGTTAGCGGCAACATCACAACACGAGGAGGATTCCCATGGGAGATATTATACAGCTCAATCAAGCGGAAATAAAGGGACAGCTCAAAGATTTGGTGCGCGGGACGGTGGAAGAAACACTCAATAAGTTGCTGGACGAGGAAGCGGATCGGATTACCAACGCCCATCGGTATGAACGGAATGAAGAACGTCTGGATACCCGTGCAGGGCATTATACCCGAAAGCTGCTGACCACCAGCGGAGAAGTGAACTTGAAAGTCCCGAAGCTGCGAGTGCTTCCGTTTGAAACCGCCATTGTAGAACGCTACAAACGCCGGGAAGAATCGGTCGAGGAAGCGCTGATCGAGATGTATCTGGCCGGGGTATCGGTTCGCCGGGTGGAGGATGTGACCGAAGCACTCTGGGGCGCGAAGGTATCGCCTGGAACGGTCAGCGAGTTGAACAAAAAGGTCTACGTCCAGATCGAAGCGTGGCGCAACCGTGAGCTCAAATCAACGTACCCCTACGTGTTTCTGGATGGCATCTACCTCAAGAAAAACTGGGGTGGAACCATTGAGAACGTTGCCATACTGGTTGCCTTGGGCGTGAATGAGGACGGAAATCGGGAGGTGATCGGTGCCTGTGAAGGTGGAAAAGAGGATACAGAAAGCTGGCTTCGTTTTTTCCGGCATCTGGCTAAGCGTGGGCTTCGAGGCGTGCGGATGATGACGGGCGATAAATGTAACGGCATGGTAGAGGCAATGCTGCAAGTGTTCCCTGAAGCTCATTACCAACGCTGTATGGTGCATTTCATGAGAAACGTCCTCAGCGACGTGCCCCGCGCGCGTGCAAAAGAGGCCGG
>JAAYDR010000052.1 GCA_012729115.1 Clostridiales bacterium
TGAATTCCCAGTCTTCGCCTTCAATACCCCATTGGTTTAAGCGGTCGCCTTCGGTGGAGGTCAGATAATCCAGCAGTTTGATGGCTGCTTCGGGGTTTTTGCAGTTCTTGGTGATGAAGGTTGCACACCAGAATATACCCCCCTGCTGGGTGCCTTTCCAGGTGTCAAACACGGGGCCGGCGATATAGCGCACATCGGGATTGCCGGCGGGAGCATACTGGATGCCGGCAGGATTAGTTTGAAACATGTAGATTTCACCGGATTCTCGTCTGGCAGTGTTGGATTCGTCGGTACCAGCCAGATCCTCGCGGGTGATGAAGCCCTCAAGATACAGGGTGTTGATAAATTTAATAGCTTCCTCGTACTGAGGATGATTGTAAGCAGCAACGACTTTACCTTCATCGTTTTCATAGTAGGTCTCTATACCGAAGGCAGTCTTCCACCAGTTAAGACCGTCGTAGCGGCCAGTCAGAGCCAGGGACCCAGCGTTGGCAGACATGTAGACCTTCACGTCAGGATAGGTCTCGCGAACGGTGCGCAGGTGCTCCAGTAGTTCCTCGGGAGTAGACAGGGCAGGAGAACACAGAGCCTCATAAATATCCTGCCGGACAGCCATCAACTCGCACCAGCCGCCAAAAGCAGCGTACTTCTCAGCAACAGCGGGACTGAAGGCGCAGTTGGCAAAGTAATTGTTCACACCTGCATCGGACTTATAGAAGTTCCAGTAGCCTTCTCCCATGCGCTCCTTGAATTCGGGAGCATACTGCTCTATCAGAGGCATGAGATCAAGAACCTCGTTGGACTCGCGCAGGGTGCCGTAGATGGGAGAAGCGTAATCGACGCAGACGATATCCGGCAGGTCGCCAGAAGTCAGCATTAGGTTGATCTGTTCACCATCGCTTGTCTTTGCAAGTGTGACATTCATACGAACGCCGGTTACCTCTTCAACAGCCTTAAAAATGCGGCTGTCGCTGTTGGCGTAGGACTGGGGCAGCCAGGAGAAATCATAGAACACGTTGAGTTCAACAACTTCTTCTGCCATGCCTGGTGCAACTGCCAGCATGCTCAGCATCATGGCAATTGCGAGAATTAGGGTGACTAGTTTCTTCATCATGGTTTCCTCCTTTTTTATTCTGCATCGGCCAAAGCCGCTACATTCTCTAAGATTAGGCCTTGATGGCACCCACCATCATGCCTTTCACGAAGTAACGCTGCAGGAAAGGATACAGGATGGTAATCGGTACAACCGCGATCATCATTGTGGCATAGCGGGTTGCTTCCACCGTAACGGTGGCGCGTTCCATCATCAGCTTTGCCTGAAGCTCCGCCTGATTAGAAGCCTGATTCATGATGTCGCGCAGCAGCACGGGCAACGTATTCAGGTGCTGGCTTCTGGTATAGATCGCAGTGGTGTACCAATCGTTCCAGTGACCAACGCCATTGAACAGCGCGATGGTCGCCAGAATTGGTGTCGACAGCGGCAGGATAATCTGAACAAATATCCTGAATGGATTTGCACCGTCGATCAGCGCCGCCTCCTCCATCGCACTCGGGACCGCTCGGAAATTCGCCATCAGCAAGAGTGCATTGTAGAAAGACAACAAGCCCGGAATAATGTAAACGGCAAAGGTATCGATCATTCCCAGATCCTTGATCAGGAAGTAATAAGGAATCAAACCGCCGCTGAAATACATTGTAATCAAGCCCAATGTTGAATACACCTTGCGGAAGGCGATGTTCTTGGAGAGTCCGTAGGCAAACATTGAGGTGAAGGCAAGGCTTGTTACCGTGCCGATCACCGTGCGTATCACCGTGGTAGTGGCAGTTTGAACAATGTACGGACTGGCGAAAACGGTTTCATAGTTCTTCAGCGTAAACACACGCGGAAACCAGTAAATACCGCCGACACGGGCATCGTAGCCCTCGTTGAAGGACTGTACTAGACAATAGTAGAACGGATATACACAGCAGAAGGCGAAAAAACCCACGAAGAGACAAAGAATGATTTGAAAGATGATCTCGCTGGGAGCCACGTGCTTTCGTTTTTTCATTTTAATCTCAGTCATGTTCATCTTCCTTTCTTAGAAGATACCGCTGTCGCGGTCAAGCAGCTTCGCAGAAAAATTGACTGCAAGCACAATGATGACGTTGATAACAGACTGGAATAGATTCGCAGCAACCGATAGAGAATGACGGCCTAACGAAATACCATAGCGCAGCACATAGGTTTCCAAAATATCTGATCTTGCCATGTTGAAAGAATTCTTTAGCAGGTAGGACTGGTCGAAGTTGCCTCTGAACAGGCCGCCTGCCGAAAGAATCAGAAGGGTAACCATGGTGCCGCGGATGGACGGCAAGGTAATATGCCATATTTTGCGTAGACGATTCGCACCGTCCACGGTGGCTGCTTCATAAAGCTCCGGATCAACCAGCGTGATGGCAGCAAGATAGATGATAGATCCCCAGCCTGTGCCCTTCCATACATTGGATATGACGGCGATTGAATAGTAGTATTCCTTATATGTTAGGAACGGGATCGGTTCTTTCAGCAACCCTATTTTGACCAAAATATTGTTGATGACGCCTTGATAATCTGTACCCAGCCAAAGATGCAGAATGCTGGCAACGATAACCCAGGAAATAAAGTGCGGCAGATAACTACAGGTCTGAACAATTCGCTTATAGCGAACGTTGCTGATTTCGTTGAGCAACAGCGCAAAAATAATCGGAATCCAGAAGCCGATCACTAGGTTCAGCGCAGAAAGATAAACGGTATTGCGCAGCGCATTCCAAAAGGATTTGTCACGAAATAACATCTCGAACTGATAGAATCCAACCCACGGACTGCCAAAAACACCGTTTCCTATCTTATAATCCTGAAATGCCATACCAATGCCCAGCATCGGATAATAGCTAAAAATCAGCATGAAGATGATTCCGGGCCATATCATAAAATGATAATATTTCTCGCGCAGGAAACGCCGATATCGTTGTTTCGATCTTGTTGCTGGCAACATACTTTACATCCCTTTCAAGCTATAATAGTTGATCCCATTTCTAAAAACATATCATAGGAGCGATTTATGTTCGTCGAAAAAGTATCATGTCATCGTCATTAAGCAGTGTTCAATGATATTTCAAGATTATCTCAGCCATAACAAAACACCGCTATACAACAGAAACACTATAAACACTGCCGTAGGTGTCGGACAAAATACTTAAAATCAGCATAGGATACTTCCGGCGGCACTAAGTGATCGAGTGCGGGGATAAATCCTGTACCAGTGTCAAATACTTCTCTTAAGCGCTCCAACTCTCCGTCAATGGCTTCACGCCCTTTAGCTATTTCGAGTTTGCTGATACCGCCCATGATGCAGAGGCTTGGGTATTCCCTTCGGTAGTCCACAATGCTTTTGCACCCTTCAATTACCTCAAATGGCAGCAGCATGTTAACGCCGCTTTCCACCAATACAGGGATTACATGTTCTACATCGCCATCCGTGTCCACAGCAAAAACAGGGATTTTGTGCGCGTCGGCAAACGCTTTGATGTGCTTGTATTGTGGCAGCATAAACTCCCGCATCATCGCAGGCGAAATCAGCGGGCCGTTTTTCCCGGACATGTCTTCCCAGATATGGATCAGATCGATCCGTACCTGCTGGCAAACCTTCTCGTAAATTGACAGCCAGAAA
>JAAYDR010000053.1 GCA_012729115.1 Clostridiales bacterium
ATAGTTTTGCGTAGTGCGCGGGCGCTGCGCAGGAATTACTGATTTTGTTTTGGACACAGGCAGGCATCCGGGGCGGCGTGGGAGGGGTATGCCGCCCCGGATGTTTGTTTGATGAGAAATGAAGAAGTGCAGCAATAAATCCTTTCGGAGACTGTCGGATACTACGCCCAGGCCCATCCAATTGACTCGTTCGTCAACTGGACGCAGGAAGGTGCTGCGTTCTCCACTTCTGAGCGGATCGACCTTGCAGCAGGCACAGGCTATAACCTGATCGCGCACTTCCAAAGGGCAGTGCCCACCCCTGTGCCAAAACCGATGCCGCGGACCGGAGACGATTCTCAGCCCGGGTGGATGCTTGCGCTTGCGATTCTCTCCGGCGTGGGAATGCTGGGGCTGGCGCTGAGCAAACGGCTGAAGCAGGGAAAGAAGGCACGATGAGTTTGCCTGCGCATGTGAGCGCCTCTTAGGCCTGTGCTTCGATGGGGATAGGCCTAAGAGGCTATTTTTATGAGCAATTTTTCTGCAAAAAAGCTGCGCTGCCGGTGTTGCTTTTTTTTTGTATTTATGATAAATTCTTAACAATGCGGCAAAAAAGCCGTAAAATAAAGGAGGAGACCCTTTGAGAAAAATCGTTGTCTGGCTACTGATCGGAATCATGATGATGTCCTGCCTGCCCGCTTTTGCGCAGGCGATGACCCCCGGTACCTATGAAGGCTCTGTACCCGGTTACCATGGCGACATCAAGGTGAAGGTTACCGTTGATAGTGAAAAGATTACAGCCATCGAAATCATTGAGCATAGCGAAACCGCCGGTATTGGCGAAGCAGCCCTGCCCATGCTTGTGGAAGCTGTTTTGAATAACCAGACCGTTAACGTGGATACCATCAGCGGCGCGACCGTGACCACCACTGCCTTCAAGGATGCTGTGACAGCCGCCTTGACCGCCGCCGGTGCGGACATGGGCCTGTTTACGGCTTCCGTCGTAAAGGGAGAACTGAAGGAAGAAACCCTGAACGCGGATGTAGTGATTGTGGGTTCCGGCGTTGCCGGCCTGACGGCTGCTTCCTATGCCCAGCAGCAGGGAGCGAGCACCATCCTGCTGGAGAAGACCGGCCTGATTGGCGGCGCTTCTGCCATGGCCGGCGGCGGCACAAAGGTAATCGGCTCCAAGATTACCCAGGCGGACAGCGACTTTGAAGCGGACCGGGCCCAGTTTATCTCCGACATGCTGGCCAACGGTCACAACAACAACCATCTGCCCACCGTTGAAATCTATGCGGACACCATCGGACCCGCCTTTGACTGGGTAATCTCCGAGGATGGCGCGGCCGTTCCCTACACCACTAAGTTTGAAGGCCGGGGCGCCGGCGTTGCTGCAGCCCTGAACAGGTCCTACGAAAAGTTTGGCGGCAAGCTGCTGCTGAACACTCCCGCCACGGAGCTGATTGTGAATGACGGCGTGGTGACCGGCGTGATTGCCCAGGGCCCCGATACCCTGTACACGATCAATGCCAAGGCTGTGATTCTTGCCAGCGGCGGCTATGGCGCCAACGATGACCTGGTGCCCGAAGAGTACCTGAGATATGTGTATGCCGGCCACGCCGGCGCTGAAGGCGACGCCATCACCATGGTGGAAGGCCTGAACGCTGATCTGATCAACATGCAGTTTATCAACACTCAGCCCAACTCCATGATCCTCCCCTCGGGCCTTGGCCAGTACTGCAACCCCGGCGTGAGCAAGGCTTATGCTCTGGGCGGCTTCATGGTGAACCAGGACGGCGTGCGCTTTGTGAATGAGAAGACCAACGCCTGGGATATCATGCAGGAGATGAAGAAGAACGACTTCCAGTACCTGGTGATGGACCAGGCTGCCTTTGACGGCTTCAACGAGGGCATGACCGGCTCCGCCATCTACACCATGGAAGACGTTGCTGCCTGGCTGCAGGATGATTACACCGGCCAGCCCAAGATGTATACAGCGGAGAGCCTGGAAGCCCTGGCTGCCAAAATGGGTGTGCCTGCCGACGCTGTGCTGGCTTCCGCGAAAGCCTTCAATGAAGTGGCTGCTGTGGGCGGTGACGACGAGTTTGGCCGTAACCTGACCGCTGCCCAGTCCACCGAGGGCCCCTTCTACGCCCTGCAGATGCACATCCGTTACTACGCATCCCTGGGCGGCCTGCATGTGAATGATGACTGCGCCGTGCTGAATACCGCGCAGGAGCCCATCCCCGGCCTGTACGCAGCCGGCGAAGTGATTGGCGGACTGCAAGGCGATGTGTACATGGGCGGTTCTCTGTTTGGCTGGGCCATTGCTTCCGGCCATCATGCGGCTGTGTCTGCTGTGGAATCTCTGGCAAAGTAAAGGACATACTTTCTGATAGATTTATGCTGGGGCTGGCATCTGAGGATGTCAGCTCCTTTTTTATATGGAGTACCGTCGTTCAAAAAGACTCCCGTTTGCTTCGGCGTATCGGCCTAGTTAACCAAGATGTGAGGCATACGATGAAACGATCACAAGTGTACTTTAGAATGTTTTATATCTTCTATACATTCGCATTTAAGTTAGAAGTTATCCTACTTGAATTGATTGTGCTAGATACTTGAGACAGTATGAATAATTTAGAGTAGTTAACATCCGGGGTGGCGTGTGGAATAGTACATCGCACTAGGTTGTTATTTGTGAATTTGACATCAACTGTAACCGGTGATACAATCGATTTAGCGCAAATGTTAATCGGTTCGTCTGGAAAGGTTGTGCATTCGATGTCAACCGTATATGCTTATAGAATAATTGCTGATTGCGGATATACGCCTTGCGATAATGATAATCTTCATACATCGGCATGCTGTAAACCTAGTATTCAAAGATTTGTTATCCAAGACAACGTAGAAGTATGTGATTGGGTTAGATCAATTATATTACATACCAGCATATATAATTGATCAACTGTTGGCATAATACTATGTTGTATATGTCATTTATTTGCAATAAATGCTTGAATTCATGAAGTGCAATTGGCTAGATAGGGGATGAGTTCATGAACATGTTTATTGGCTTAACTGACTATGACTGGTATACTACATTAATGAGTAAGAATATCGATGAGGTCAATTTCTGGAGGCCTAGTGGAGCATCATTTGCTGCCCTCCAGCCCAATGAGCTGTTTTTGTTCAAGTTAAAAAAACCGTATTATGCTATTGTGGGCGGAGGTTTTTTTATCAGCTTTTCACAAGTACCAATAGATCTAGCTTGGAAAGCCTTTGGTGAGAAAAATGGAGCAAGCAATTATAGTGATTTTGCTAGTAGAATTATCCGATATAGGGAGAAAAACCATATCGATGCAGGGCTACCCTACATAGGATGTATTATTCTCACACAGCCATTCTTTTTTAATCAATCAGAATGGATACATCCACCGCAAGAATGGCCAACGAATGTTGTTTCGGGGATGAGCCTCGATCCTACTAGAGGTGACGGTTTACGAGTATATCGTGAGGTTATGGATAGGCTGAGCAGTCGCAGATTGAATCTGGAAACCTTTTCCGATGGAAACCGCTATACAGAAGGTATTGTCAAGCAAAGAATAGGCCAAGGGGCTTTCCGTATCCTTGTAACAGACGCTTATCAGCGTCGCTGCTCTGTTAGCGGAGAAAAGACACTTCCGGTATTACAGGCAGCGCATATCAAACCATTCTCTCAGAATGGTACACATGAAATTAACAATGGAATACTGCTACGCTCTGACATCCATACTCTCTTTGATGATGGCTATCTCACAATTACCAAAGACTATACTATAGAAGTCAGTCAACGTTTACACGATGATTATGGGAATGGGAAAGATTACTTCAAATACCATGGCAAGAAGTTGCTTGCCATGCCACAGATAAAGAACCAAGCCCCGTCTCCAGAATACTTAAATTGGCACAACGAGCATGTATATCTAGGATAATGTAGGCAGCAAAATGAGCTTGGTTATTGAGACCAGCCAGTGTAAACAGGCTGGAGAGTAACATAAGGTGCAAAGAATAGACATGGATCTTGGGCCTAGATCGATAAATGGGTTCAGTGAAAACTTGTCTTTATTTTACTCCCCAAAATACCTTTTTAGTGCCGCGCTACAGTACTGCCGTATGTCTTTTATGTCTTTCTCCGTGAGACATTTTATAATCGCTCTGTCAAGTTGGATGATGCCGAGATGCTTCGAGTGGCGGATGAAATGCATATCTTCAAAACGCTTGAATGGCATGGAGAGGATGAGCCTTTCTACGTCCTTGTCCGTATAGCCGCCTTTAGTAAAGATACATGGCCGTATTTCTGCGGGCATTCCCTTTTCAATACGGCTTTCGTAGAAAGACGCGAATTCCTGTACGACATCTTCAAGACGTGCGTTTCCTTCTGTATCCATATGGTCCAGAAATGCGTTAATGAATACTGGCTTGTAGGAATAGCTCATCGTCATGGTCTTGACCATATCTATGAACATACTCTTCATGTTGTCCTGTGTGATTAGAGTCCAACCAAATTGCTTGGCGTAAGACGCGACCTTGCTAGGCTCAAAATACTTGAATCTGCGGTGTTCGCCGATTGGTACTTCCATATCAGGGACTATTTTGCCTTCCCGGATATATCTATCTATGGTTTCACTTTGTACGCTCACTCGTCGGGTGAACTCTATTTGTGAAATCATGTGTTTTGCCTTTTCCTGCCAGTTGAACAGATCGATCGTCTCATAATCCTCAGCATGAATGGGGTAATCGATGAGTACTTCTGGTTTTTCGCCTTGTGCGAACATAGTATTATCCCACTTCATCTTTGCCTTTGTGTCAAGTACAAGTCCACCAGGGTAGTACTTGTCTATGCCAAGTAGCCGATGCACAGAGTACGGTGCATTGAACAGATTGGCATTATCCACGAAATCAAAAATCATGAGAAAATCTTTACCTGGATAATTGCGCATTCCTCGACCCATCTGCTGCATATAGATCGTTTTTGACATGGTGGGTCTAGCCATGAAAAGTACTTGCGTATGTGGGCTGTCCCAGCCCTCGTTCAAAAGATCGCAGGCACAAAGAACTGGGATTTCACTCCTTTCGTATTGCTCGAGAACCCGTTTTCGATCGCCTGGCTTTGTACTGCCCGATATACTTCGCGCCATTACCCCATAGGACTGAAAAAGCTGTTCCAACTCCTGGGCATGCCGGACTGATGTACAAAACACGACTGTCTGTTTCCCTCTAGCATATTCGCAATATGTTTCCACAATCAGGCGGTTTCTTTCGGGTACCATGACTTTTGTTTCTAGGTCGAAGGAGTTGTAACGGAAACCGTTGATCCGAACATCTCGCAGATCGATATTTGTTTTGATTCGGATACAGCGCACTGGGACAAGTGTACCTAGTTCAACGGCTGTTCGCAGGTCGAGTTTATGTGCCACAGTTTTGAAAATGCTCAACAGGTCTTCCCCGTCAGTGCGCTCGGGAGTAGCTGTAAGACCAAGCGTGAACTTAGGTTGAAAGTAGGATAGCACCTTTCTATATGTATCGGCGGTTCCGTGATGACATTCATCGATGATCAGATAGCCAAATTGGTCTGGATCAAAGGCTGTGATATTCTGAGCAATGCTTTGTATACTTCCGCATATGACAAAAGCATCGAGTTCGCGGTATCCTTCGACATAACGCCCTACGGAAACCTCCGGCCATAGTTCCTTGAAACAGGCATATGCTTGATACACAAGTTCCTTCGTGTGGGCAAGAAAAAGCGTTCGCTTACCGACCGACTTGGCATCGGAAACCGCCGTAACGGTTTTACCGGTTCCTGTCGCGTGGTATAGTAAGGCTATTGTCTCATGCTCGGACCGCATACGCTGAAGATTGGCGAGAGCCTTTGCCTGATGTTCCATCAAGGCAAAGGCTCTGCCCCTCTGTTCAGGAAGATAGTCCTCAATATACTTCAACAATGGTGAAGCCCCAAGGAAAGTCACTAGTTCATCTTTGACCCGCTCGGGTGCTCTATCGATTTGCTTAGACGTCCAGCGGAAGACCTTCCAGCCTTGGTGGACCATGCTGTTCTGCTTGAGCAAATCATCGTGGTATTTGTCGTTGGATACGATACCCGGCTGATGCCACTGGTTTCCATCAACTTCGATGGCTATACGGCCATCGCTGCTGTTTAGCACGAAGTCAATGGTTCTATGACCGCCGTAAATATCGACGAATGGAAATTGCAAATAAACATACTGGCCCTTCTCCGGACCAAACACATCGCAGAATAGCTGAATGAACTTCTCTTCCGCCCCGCTGTTGCCAGTGCGACTGGCGATTTCAGTTGGCATGATTGCACCCTCTTACGGCTCTTCGACTTCCAGCAAATGTATGCCCTTTTCAAAGCCCCCGCGCTTTGCCCGCTTTTCCTGCCGGACGGACTCCAGTTCTTCCCATGAGATTCCTTTGTGATAGAGAATGCCATGTATTACCTCAAGAAGATCAGCCATTTCTTCGATGCTGTGGCTTTCCAGGTATTCCGCCAACTCCTCGGACAACTTAGCCTCCAGGCCACTGATTGTTTTTTCTTTGTCCGTGTATTCAAAGAATGCCTTTTTCCCCGCAGTTTCGATGATTTCAGGAATGCGGTCTCTAACGATTTTGTGATATACTACGCGATTCATTGTCTTACCTCGTAATCGTGATCCAATGATGGTTGACTAAGTATACCAAATACACTGTATTGTTTCAACCTGCACTTAAAATGCCACTAATAGGGTCATTTGTACCACTCTTGTATGCTTTAATAATGATGATAGAACCGCTCCTTTTTCTATATATAACAAGTGTGGTATAGTAATGGTAATTCGGAGATTTTGAGGTACACCCATGGCCCAGACCTATACCACAAAGGAAATTGCCGACCTGGTGGGCATCCATGGCAACACCGTCCGGTTTTATGAGGATATCGGCTTTCTAACAAAACCCCGGCGGCTGAAAAACGGTTACCGTATCTACACGGATTTGCAGCTTGCGCAATGCAGGCTCGTTCGCTGTGCCATGAAAGCGGAGGTGCTGCAAAACGGTCTGCGGAAAAAGGCGGTGGATATCCTTCGGCTGTGCGCTGCGCTGGAATGGGACGCAGCTCTGTCCGCTGCCCGGGAGTACGCTGCAATGATTCAAAGGGAGATAGAAAGAGCGCAGTCCGCCATTGTTACCGTGGAAAATATCATCCATGCCGGTTCTCCTTTGGAAGCGCCGCCCATGAAGCGGCAGGACGCGGCAAAGGCCCTCAGTGTAACCACGGAGACGCTTCGCACCTGGGAGCGCAGCGGGCTGATTCAGGTAAGGCGCGGCGCAAATGGCTACCGGGTGTATTTCCCGGAGGATATGGGGCGGCTCAACATCATCCGCACGCTGCGCTGTGCGGGCTATTCCCTCTCCGCCATCCTTCGGTTGCTCAGTCAGCTGGACAGCCACCGGACGCGGTCTGTGGAAGCGATCCTCAACACGCCGGGCGATAACGAAGATATTGTATCGGTGTGCGACCGGCTGATTCTGTCCCTTCAAAGCACCGCGGTGGACGCGGTAAAGCTGATGGTGATGATTGAAAACATGAAAGAGAAGTTTTCTACCCTCCAGTAACACACCAACCTTTTTTTCTGTGCTATACTCGCACCTGCAAAGAAACGGAGGTTGATGGATGATGCCTGGTTACAGAAAAAAAGCGGTGCTGTTCCTTATCAGTCAGGGGGTCACGCTGTTTGGATCCTCCCTGGTGCAGTTTGCCATTGTCTGGTATCTGACGCTGCAAACATCCTCGGGTGCCTGGGTGTCGGCGCTCACGGTGGCGGCTTATGTGCCGCAGTTTATCATCTCTTTTTTCTCCGGCGTATGGGCGGACCGGTATTCCCGCAAGCGGCTTATCATCCTTGCCGACAGCATCATCGCTCTGGCCACCCTGGCGCTGGCGCTTCTGATGCCGCATATCGGGGAAGGAACCCCGCTTTTGCTGGCGCTGGTGGTGATTTCGGCCGTGCGCTCTCTTGGCGCGGGGGTGCAGACGCCTGCTGTCAACGCGGCCCTGCCCCAGCTTGTGCCGGAGGATAAGCTGATGAAATTCAATGGCGTCAATGCCACCATCCAGTCCCTGGTGCAGTTTGCGGCTCCGGCGGCGGCAGGCGCGGTGCTTTCCCTGGGAACCCTTCGGGCCACGCTGATGATCGACATTGTAACCGCAGTTGTGGGCATCGGCATTCTGTCTGCCGTGGCCATTCCCTTTGAAAAGGCTGCGGGGACGCCCTCGATGCTGTCTGAAATGAAGGCGGGCATTGCGTATGCTGCCAGGGAGCCTTTTGTGGGGCCATTGCTGCTCATTTTCGGCTTGTTTATCTTCCTTTGCGTGCCGGCAGGCTTTCTGGCCACGCTGTTTGTGAGCCGCTACTATGGCGACACCTACTGGTATTTAACGGTTGTGGAGGTCATCGGCTTCATCGGCATGACGGCAGGCGGTCTGCTGATTGGAACATGGGGCGGTTTTGCCAATCGTGTCAAAACCCTGGCAGTGGGCATGACGGCTTTTGGCGCTCTGGCCATCGGCATGGGCCTGGTGGATCATTTCATCGTGTATCTCGCGCTCATGGCGATCTACGGCGTTGCGCTCACCATGGTACAGACGGCCTCCACCACGCTGCTGCAGGAAAACACGGCACCGGAGATGCAGGGCCGGGTGTTTGGCCTGTACGGGGCCATGTTTTCCGGATTTCTGCCGCTGGGGATGGTGGTGTTCGGGCCGCTGGCCGACGCGGTGTCCATGCGGCTGCTGATGGTCCTCTCCGGTGTGCTGCTGCTGGTGATGGCGGCAGGGGTCGTGATCAGCAAACGCTTTTATCTTCATGGCCGCGCTCGGGCCTGACCGCATTCGGGGCAGAATTTTCCTCCGGTATTGGTGGTATTGCACCGGCTGCAGGTCCAGCTGTCCTCTGTCTTCATCTCGTCCACAGCGATGGGAGCAAAGGGAATGCCTTTCCCGTTTGCGTGGATCTCGGCTGTGGAACCGGGCAATCCGTTGATCACAAGGTTCTTGTGACAATAATCAAAGACGCCCCACTTGGAAAGGCTGGTTTCCGCACCCTCAATGGTGACGCTCACCAGGCTGTCACACCCATTGAAGGCACCGTCGCCAAGGAGGAGAACGCTTGCGGGTATGGTAACCTGGGCCAGATTGTCGCAGGAGCCAAACGCGCCATATTCAATAACGGCAAGATGGGAAGGCAGCTGTACGCCGGTGATATCGGAGCCGCTGAAGGCGTTTTTTTCGATCGTGATCAGGCTTTCCGGCAGCGCCACGCTTTTCAGGATGCGGTTGCAAAAAAAGGCGTATTCTCCGATGGTGGTTACACCCTCAGGAACCGTATAGGTCACTTGCTTCCTGCCGGCAGGATATGCAATCAGGCATGTCCTGTCCGCAGTAAACAAAACACCATCCTGGGAAGCAAACATGCCATTGCCCTCAGCAACGTCAATGGAGGTCAGTTTGCCGCATGCTTCAAACAGATTGGTGCCAATCGACTGAAGGGTGGATGGGAATGAGATGGATTGCAGGGCGGAGCAACCCACAAAAGCTGTATCACCAATGCCGGTCACTCCTTGGGGAATTTCCAGCTTTTGAAGTTTATTACAGCGATTGAAGGCATCATTCTCAATGACCTGGACCGAGGGGGGGATGGTGATGGACGTCAGGTGTTGGTTGGGCCGGAATGCGCTGTTCCCGATGGTTGTCACCCCGTCCGCAATGCTGTACGTGGGCGTTTGCCTGTTGCCGGGATAGGCAATAAGCCGTGTGTGATCGCGGCTGTAAAGCACGCCGTCAATGGAAGCATAGGAGGCGGAGCCTTCATTGACAGCAATCTCGCGCAGAGAGGTGCAATACAGAAAGGGAGTATCTCCGATAAAAGTCACGCTGGCGGGAATGGTAATCCGGTCCAGCTTTCCGCAGCTGTAAAACGCGTTTGTGCCAATACTGGTTAATCCTTCATGCAACACAAGGCTGGTCAGGCCGCCGCACTGGGAAAACGCATAATCGCCGATGATCGTTACCCCATCGGGAATGGTAAGGGTAGCAATGCCGGAGCAAAGTTCAAATGCGCTGTTTCCAATTTCGGCTAAACTGTTGGGCAGCCTGATATCCGATAGTTCATAGCACCAGCTGAAGGCGTGATTTCCAATTTTCGTTACAGTGCCCGGGATGGTGATTTTATCCAGCGTTTCGCACATATAAAATGCATAGTCGCCAATGCTGGTTACACCCTCCTCAATCACCACGCCGGTGATCTCCTTGTTGTAGTCTTTCCAGGGATTGCTCAGTAACCAGTTGTCCATGGCGCCGGTTCCGCTGATCGTCAAAACGCTGCCTGAAAACGTCCAGGTCAGGTTGGCGCCGCAGGTTCCGTCCGCCAGGGCAAATGACACCAAACACAGCAATGCCAGTGCAAGGAGAATGCAAACAGATATTTTCAAAGAAACGCAATGCTGTTTCACGACCTTTTCTCCTTCTATTCAGTTCAGGAAACAAAAGCGCTTGAGCTGGCCCTATGATACACGAAAAAATGCAGGGTATCAAGTGCTCCATCTGCTGCGCCGCAGGGGCGCGTGGACGAAGCTCTCTTTACCATGCAAAGGGTGTCGTTTTTTTGTGCAAAGGAACAGACCCGATCCAGGGCCGGAAGAATCCGGCCCCTGGGTTCCTACTCAAACAGGATCGACTGGAGTGAAAGCGCGCCATAGGCGTGGGCAAGGTTTTCCCCGTGATAGGTCAGATACAGCGCCTGCTTTCCATCCGGGAAGGCAACATCCGCCCAGTAGGTTTCCCAAACACTGGTGTAGTGAAGCCTGATGGTGGCAAGCACCGGCCCGTCCCAGGCGGCCTTGATGTCCACAGTGCCGTCGGAGTACCCGCGGGCCCTGATGCCGATGCGTTTTACGCCGGAGCAGTCAAAGTACTTGAAGCCGATGGTGGTGGTGTCGACGATGCAGCCGATGTAGCCTGTTTCAGGGTCGCCGTCCCGCCCGTCCTGCATCACTTTGGGCATCCCGGGCACACCGGCCAGCATATGCGGCTCTGCGGTAAACAGGTTGCAGGCAATATAGGCGGGGTATTCGCCGGCCCCGGCCAGGGGCTTGCCGTTGAGGCCGCAGGAGGTGATCTCCACCTGGGGGATGGATCCGTCCGGCAGGAAGCGGATGGGCTCCGCGCAGCCCTGCCGGCTGAACCAGGTGCCGTTGGTGTGGCGGTGATAGAAGATATACCACTCCCCCTTGATTTCCACGATGCTGCCGTGGTTGTTGCCGCCATAGGCCGCGGGCATGTCCGCCGGTTTGTAGGAGTCGATGTGCAAATCACAGTTGCTGACGATGACGCCGCCGTAGCGGAAGCCCTCGGTGGGGCTTTTGCTGGTGGCATAGCACAGCTCGTGCATGGGGGTGGAGGAATACACAAAGTAGTACGTATCCCCCCGTTTGCGGATGGAGGATGCCTCAAAGAAGGCATGGCCTTCAAAACCGGTTCCGTCGGCATATTCCACGCCGGGGACGACCAGCCTGGGCGGTTCCACGATGGTCAGCATATCATCGGCAAGCACCGTCACCATGGAGCCGTGCCGGGTTTTGTCGCCCTTGCCGGCAAAGCCGGTGTAAAGGTATACCCTGTCTCCCTCCCGCAATACGCCGGGGTCAAACTGGGGCTCATCCCCCGCACGCTGGCCCAGCAGCGTGCCGTCCGCATAGCGCACATAGCCCAGAAAACGGTATCGTCCCGCCGGCGAATCGCATACGGCGACGGATACCACGCTTACCTTGTCCAGCACATAGTACAGGTAGTATTTGCCGTCGGCCCCCAGGGTCACGTCCGGCGCATACAGGCACATATGCCCGTCCGCGTTCAGGGGATCCGCCATGCGGGGATAGATCACGCCCTCGCAGCGCCAGTCAGCCAGATCGTCCACCGGGGCCGACCAGCACATGTAATCGCCCACGCAAAACGCGGGCCCGTTAAACGCATCGTGGGAGCCATATACATACACCCTGTCACCAAACACATAGGGTTCGCCGTCCGGGATATACTCCCAGGAAGGGAGATAGGGGTTGAATGCCTGCTTTTTCATCATCTGTCTCCTTCGCTTTCGTAGGCATTACGCCCAAACCAGAATCCGGTTATGCCCTTCCTTCAGCGCTTCCACAGGGCCAATCATGGGGCATCCGCTCCGTTTTGCCCCGGTCAGGTCATGGTCCAGGGTGATGGGCGTCCCATCGGGATTTTCATACAGTTCCTCGGTGATGCGCGGCATTCCCAGCGTTGCCGTGCCCGCAAAGCCGCTTTCGCTGCAGAGGGGCGTTTGGGGAAGATTGATTTCCAGATAGGCTTTTCCATCCTCCACCACAACCTTGGCACCTGCGTCAAAGCCCGGCGCGCTCAGGCCGTTCTGTTCGCCGCGGAAGCCCCTGGCCATGCCATAGTAGGCGTTTTCGCCCGCATACACCGGCTGGGGCACGTCGTAATACTTCTGGGCATCCGAGTTGCCGGCGGCATGGAGGCGAGGCAGGTATTCATCGGGCGTGGAGCAATCGTCATAGCCTGCCGTGCCCGCGTAGAACCCTTCCGGCGCTTCCCCGGCATAGGTGAACAGGTTGCGGCAGAGCCTGTCGTCGCCGCTGTACACCACCGCGCAGCCGGCGGCCTGGGTGGAGTGGGGGAAATGGTAGGGGGTGGCCCTGTCCAGCACTTTGATGCGCCGCATATAGCCGCAGCACAGGTTGTGCACATAGGCCGTGCCCTGGGCGGCGTTGTCAAAGTTGTATTCGGAAGCCAGAATGTTGTTGTCCACCAGGCAGGGGCCGTGGGTGACCTCCACAAACAGGTCCCGGTCGTTGCTGTGGAAGACGTTGCGGGTAACGCGCGTGCCCTGGGCCTGCCAGTCCAGCCAGGTGCCAAGGGTGCAGTCGTGGATGTGATTGTTCTCAATCACCACATCCACAGCCGCGTGCAGTTTGATGCCGGCGATCTCATACCCGAAATACTCATGCTTGATGGCGATGTTGTAGATGTGGTTGTGCTCGATGCGGCTGAAGGCGCAGCCCATGTGGCCCACGATGCCGTTTTGGCCGCAGTCGTGAATGACATTGTTGCGGATCACATGGGAGCCGATGCGCTCCTTGCACCAGCCCATCTGCAGGGCCTTGAACACCGCCTCCATCTGGTACTGGTAGCCGGGCTTGCGCTGGGCGCGGGAGTGCAGGTTGTGACCGGTGCTGCCTTCCTTGCCAATGCTGATGGCGCTGCACTTGGCATCGTGCAGGTGATTGTTTTCAATGATCCAGCCCTTGCTCCAATGGGCACCCAGCATGCCCGGCTGGTCGGCTGTGGGAGGGGTCCAGGGGCAGGCGGCCTGCGCCATCTCAAACCCGCGTACGGTGATATAGTCGATATGCGGCTTGTCCGGATAGAAGCAGCATTTGCGTACGTTGATCTCCGCGACCTCCCGGTTGGGGTCTGCTTCATGAAAGTTGGCATAGAGGGTGGTGTTTTGCTCATCCACCGTGGCAAACCACTGATAGAGGGATTGCTGGGGGCTCCGGATGTATTCCGTGTTTTTGCTCCAGGGCGGTGGGAAGCCGATCTGCCGGATCTGCGGGTCAAACACTTCCTCCAGGGACTTGGCTTCAAAGAAGGAAATGCCGTTCAGGTACACATCCCCCAGATGAACCGAACCGTCGGTGGGGTTTACCAGCCAGTCCCCGTACAGCGTTTCGGCGTAGGGGTTGTAATCGCCAAAAAACGCGTTGGGCAGCACGGCCTTCCACACGCCGGAGGAAACCTTCTCCCAGGTTGTAATGCGTTCCGCGCCCGTGATGAGCACCGCCTCGCCGGGCGCGGCCTCATAGGTGATGCGCATGTTGTCATTCAGGCCGCCGTTTTGCGGTTTCACCCATTCCCGGTACACGCCTTTGTGCACCACCACCGTATCGCCGGGCATGGCGGCATTTGCCGCCTGCCCGATGGTCAAAAACGGTTCCTCCCGGCTGCCGGGCGCGCTGTCCCTTCCCGTTTTTGCCACATGATAGATCTTCATTTACTTTCTCCGTCCCTTCACAATATCAGGTTTGCCCTGTGCCGGTTCCTCTGGCGCAGGGAATAGGGCCGATTCTTTAAATGTACATTATCATCAATCCCGCATTTTATCAAGGGAGGATCCTCTTGCGTAACAAATATTCGAAACCCAGTGCCGGCAGCCAAAGAAGCGGTTGACTTTCCCCCCTCCCTCTCCTATAATACACACAAGCAAGGACGGGAACGAGTACCCCATCCGGCGCGCCTGAAGAGAGCCTTCGGCTGGTGGAAGAAGGCGGCGGCCCATGGGCGAATACCTCCCTGAGCTCAGCCATGAAATGACAGTAGTGGCCTGCCGGAGCGCCGGTTACAGCGCGGGCGGCCTTTTGCCGCCATGAGGGCACAGCTGCAAGGCTTTGCCGCAGGGAAGTGGTACCGCGAACTCATCGCCTTCCCCCCAAGGGGGGAAGGCGGTTTTCGTTATTTGCCACAGGAGGAGGAGCGTGCATGAACCAGAGGATCGGAGCCTTTGCCAAGCGGTTTGAGGACATCACCGGCAGCGCCATTCGGGAGATCTTCAAGGTGGCGGCCCAGCCCAACATGATTTCCTTCGCGGGAGGGAACCCTGCAAGCGAGGCCCTGCCCGACGCCCAGTGCGCGGAGCTGGCCCGGGAGGTTCTGCTTTCCGACGGGAAGAGGATCTTGCAGTATGGGGCCACGGAGGGTTATCCTCCCTTTGCGGAGAGCCTGGCGGAGTATCTGCGGGAGCATCTGTCCCTGGAGGTGGGTCAGGGCTCGCTGCTGCCGGTTACCGGGGGAACCCAGGGCATGCGGCTGCTCTGCGACGCGCTGCTGGACCCGGGCGATACGGTGCTGGTGGAATGCCCCACCTTCCTGGGCAACATGCAGGTGCTGCGCCTGGGCCAGGTGAAGCTGGTCCCCGTGGAGAGCGACGGGGACGGCCTGATCCCCGAAGCGCTGGAGGAGGCGGCCCGTGCCCATCATCCCAAGATGCTCTACATCATTCCCACCTTCCAGAACCCCAGCGGCGCTACATTAAGCCTGGAGAGGCGCAAGGCCGTGGCACAGCTGGCGGAGAAGTACGGGCTCTGGGTGGCGGAGGACGACCCCTACCGGGATCTGCGCTATACCGGAGAGCCCCTGCCCACCATCAAGAGCTTTGACAGGGCCGGGCATGTGGTGTACATGGGCAGCTTCAGCAAGACCATCAGCCCGGGCCTTCGGGTGGGCTATTTGCTGGGGGATGCCCAGCTGATGCGCAAATGCGCCATCGGCAAGCAGAGCAGCGACCTGCATACCCCCACCCTGAATCAGGCCTTGGTGGATCAGTATCTGCGCCGCGGCCTGCTTGGGCCTCACATCCAGGAGATTCTGCCTGGGTATGCCCGCAAGATGAACCAGATGCTTGGGGAGCTGGAGCGCTTCCCCCAGGGGGTCCGGTTTACCAGGCCTCAGGGCGGGCTGTTCCTCTTTGTGGAATTGCCCGAGGGTATCAGCGTCACCCAGGCCTTTCAGGAGGCCATCCGGCGGGGCGTGGCCTATGTGCCGGGCACCCATTTTTACCCCGAGGGAGGCCATCACAATACCCTGCGGCTGAATTTCAGCAATTCCACCCCGGAGCAGATCACAAGGGGCATGGGGATTTTGCGGGAGCTGTTTGGTGAAATACTACACCGGTAAGGAGAGATGACGAAATGCACGTGCTGGATATCTTAAAGGAGCGGGGTTTTACCGCCCAGGTCACCTTTGAGGAAGATCTCTACAAGGCAATGGAAAAGGAGCCCATGACCTTTTACGTGGGTATCGACCCCACGGCGGACAGCCTGCACATTGGCCACTGCATCCCCATTCTGGCATCCTACCACCTTCAGCAGGCCGGACACAGGCCCATTATGCTCTGCGGCGGCGGCACCGCCATGGTGGGGGACCCCAGCGGCAAGACGGATTTGAGGCAGATGCTTTCCCAGGAAACCATTGTGAAAAACATGCAGGGGCTGCAAAGACAGCTGGGGCTGTTTGTGGACTTTGACGGCAGCCGGGGGGCCACCGCCAACAAGGCCATTCTGGTGAACAACGGGGACTGGCTGCTGAAGCTCAACTACGTGGACTTCCTGCGAGAGATCGGCGCGCTGTTCAGCGTCAACCGGATGCTTACGGCGGAGTGCTACAAGCGGCGGCTGGAAACCGGCCTCACCTTCCTGGAGTTCAACTACATGCTCATGCAAAGCTATGACTTCCTGCGCCTGTACCAGGATTACGGCTGCCGGCTGCAGCTGGGCGGGGACGACCAGTGGAGCAACATTCTCTCCGGCGCGGACCTGATTCGCCGCAAGGAGCAGACGGATGCCTTTGCCCTCACCTGCAAGCTTATCATGACCCATGACGGCAAGAAGATGGGCAAGACCGAGGCCGGGGCCCTGTGGCTGGATGCCGCCCGCACCAGCCCCTACGAGTTCTACCAGTACTGGCGCAACGTGGGCGACCCGGACGTGGAGCGGTTTCTGGGCCTGCTCACCTTCCTGCCCATGGAGGAAGTGCGGCGGCTGGGGTCGCTTCCGGATGCCGGCATCAACGAGGCCAAGCGGGTGCTGGCCTACGAGGTTACCAAACTGGTGCACGGCGAGGAAGAGGCCCAAAAGGCCCAGGACGCGGCCCAGGCTCTGTTTGGGGGCGGCGGCCAGGGGGCCGGTGTTCCCAGCTATGAGGTGACCCGGGCACAGCTCATCGAGGATGGCCGCGTAACCACCCTGCTGGCCCTGTGCGGCCTGTGCGCCAGCCGGGGCGAGGCCCGCAAGATGGTGCAGGCCGGGGCTGTGATGGCAGGGGAGGAGAAGGTGACCGACATCGAGGCCACCATCAGCGAGGAAATGATAGGCTCCGAGGGCCTGCTGCTGCGCAAGGGAAAGAAAAACTACTGCCGGCTGGTGCTGAAGTAACATGGCCGGATACAAAACGCTGCTGCGGCGGGCGGAAACCGGGTACCTGGTGCAAAAAAGCCGGTTCATCGGCCATGCCCGCCCGGTGACCGCCCCGGAGGAGGCCCTGGCCTTTCTGGAGGAAATCCGCCAGAAGCACCGGGAAGCCAACCACAACTGCTATGCTTACATCATCGGGCAGAACGCCGGCATCATGCGCTACAGCGACGACGGGGAACCCGGCGGCACTGCCGGGATGCCCATCCTGGAGGTGCTGAAGGCGCGCAAAGTGGTGGACGCCGCCGTAGTGGTCACCCGGTACTTTGGCGGCATTCTGCTGGGGGCAGGCGGGCTGGTGCGGGCCTATTCCCATGCCTGTGCCCTGGCCGTGGACGCGGCAGGGGTGTGCGAGATGCACCCCACCCAGCGGTGGATGCTGGAGGTGGCCTATCCCCTGTGGGACCGGGTGCTGCACAGGCTGGGCACCATGCCCGCCAGGCTGGAAAACACCCAGTTTGGAACTGCCGTTTCCTTTGAGCTGCTCATGAAGGAGGCGGAAGCGCCTGGGGTGCTGGAGGCGCTCACCTCCCTCACCGATGGCCGGATGGAAAGCCTGCTGGCTGAGGAACTTTTTTATCCCTGGGAGGAGGCGTGACCATGGATCTGTTTGACATCATCGGCCCCATCATGATCGGCCCCAGCTCCTCCCACACGGCAGGGGCGGCCCGCATCGGCAAGATCACCCGGATGCTGCTGGGCAGCCAGCCGGTGGAGGCCAGGATTGGCCTGTGGGGCTCCTTCCAGAAGACCTATCTGGGCCATGGCACGGACAAAGCCCTGATTGGCGGGCTGCTGGGCATGGAGGTGGACGACATCCGCCTGCGGGACAGCCTCAGCCTGGCCCGGGAGGCGGGGCTTGCCTATTCCTTTTACAATGTGCGATTAAAGGATGCCCACCCCAACACTGTGGTGCTGGAGGTGGCTGACGAGCTGGGGCGGCAGGTGAAGGTGCAGGCTGCCTCCGTGGGCGGCGGCGAAATTGTGATCCGCTCCATTGACGACCTGGAGGCGGGCTTCTCCGGCAAGGAAAATACCCTGGTGATTACCCACCACGACACCCCCGGCATGATTGCCGGAATGACCCGGGAGATCGCCGCCAGCCGGCTGAACATCGCCACCATGCGGGTGTTCCGCCAGAGCGCCGGCGGGCAGGCTCTGGTGGCCCTGGAATTGGACAGCCCGGCGGACCCTGGGCTGATCGAGCGGCTGAAAGCCCTGGCCGGGGTGTATCATGTGGCCTATCTGGCGGCCCGGGAGCAGGGGGAGGAATAAGGCATGCGCACCATGGCGGAGCTTTTTGGCGCGGCGGAGAAGGGCAGCATATCCCTGGGCGAGGCGGCCCTGCGCTGGCAGATGGCCGAAAGCAGGCAGAGCGAAGAAGCGGTGAAGGCGCGCATGGCCCAGGCCTTGGCCGTGATGAAGGAAAGCGTGCAGGCCGGGCTGGACCCCAATTTGCGCTCCGTGAGCGGCATGGTGGGGGGCGGCGCCGCCAAGCTGGCCCACCCGGCCCAGGCGGGGCGCTTTGGCCTGCTGGGCAAGGCGGCGGCCTATGCCCTTTCCGTGGCGGAAAGCAACGCCTGCATGGGAAAGATTGTGGCGGCTCCCACCGCCGGCAGCTGCGGCATCCTGCCGGGGGCTTTGCTGGCAGCCCAGGAGGAGCAGGGCTTTGAGGAAGATGCCCTGGTGATGGCCCTGTTTGCGGCGGCAGCTGTGGGCCGGGTGATTGCCCTGTCCGCTACCATCAGCGGAGCCCAGGGGGGCTGTCAGGCGGAAAGCGGCACAGCTGCCGCCATGACGGCGGCGGCCCTGGTGCAGCTGTATGGGGGAAGCCCCAGGCAGGCCCTGGACGCGGCCGGATTTGCCATCATGAACATGATGGGGCTGGTGTGCGATCCCGTGCATGGCCTGGTGGAGGTGCCCTGCGTCTACCGTAACGTGGGGGGCGTATCCCAGGCATTGGCCGCGGCGCAGATGGCCCTGGGCGGGCTGGCCTGCCCGATTGAGTGGGATGCGTTGATTGGAGCCATGAAGGATGTGGGGGAGAGCCTGCCGCTCAGCCTCCGGGAAACAGGGGAGGGCGGATGCGCGGCTTGCAGTTTCTGCGCGCCATGATATAATGGTACAGAACCCCTGTTGAATTTATGCGGCGGCGGCCCCGCCCAAGGAGGAACTCATGCAAGATATCCTTTTGTCAATTGTCGTAGCCCTGATCGCCTACCTGCTGGGCTGTATCTCCACAGGGCTGATGATCGCCAAAAGTTCCGGCGTGAACCTGCGGGAGGTGGGCAGCAAAAACACCGGCGCCAGCAATGTGCTTCGGGTGCTGGGCCTTAAAAAGGGCCTGGTAACCTTTGTGGGCGATTTCCTGAAGGCTGCCCTGGCTTGCTGGGTGGGCAGCCTGCTTTTGCCCGGCGAAACCTTCGGCATCCCCGGCTTTGGCACCATGCTGGGCGGATTTTTTGCCATCGTGGGCCACAATTGGCGTGTGTTTTACGGTTTCCAGGGAGGCAAGGGCGTGGCCTGCTCCGCTGCCGTCATTTTTTTCGTAAATCCCCTGTGGGGGGGCATCGCCATCGTCATCTGCCTGGTGGTGATTGCCCTCACCCGGTATATCAGCCTGGGCAGCATGGTGATGCTTTTTGTCTTTGCGGTGCTGATGTGCATTGACTTTTGGGGCCAATGGTTCCCCTGCGCCTTTGCCCTGGCTCTGCTGGTGATGGTGGTGTACCGCCACAGGGCCAACATCGGGCGTCTGCTGAAGGGAACGGAAAACAAGATCGGGCAGAAGGTAAAATAAAAAGGAATGGACATGAGGCGGCCGCGCCGGGTGGCGGGGCCGCTGTTTTTGATTGCACTTTTTGTCACTTTTTGGTATAGTTGTATACAGTCAAGCAACCACCATTGCAAGCAGATCATCTTGGAAACATTTGTGAACAGACGGGACGGATGAGAATCGGAGTGGCGCCGCAGGGGGGGAGTACGATTCGATGGAAATGACTGTATTCAATGCATTGATCAACAATGCTGCCATCCTGTTGATGCTGTCTATCATCTACGACCTGTCCTATACGCTGCCCATCAGGTTCCGGCGAACCCGGCCGGTATTCAGCGGGCTATTGATCGCGATGATGTGCGTGGCAACCATGCTGGCGAATTTTGAACTGGTACCGGGGGTCTATTACGATACCCGGACCATCCTCATCAGCGTTACCGCGCTGATCTTCGGCTGGATTCCCACCGCCATCACCGCAGCGGCAGCTCTCCTGACCCGCTTCATCATCGGCGGGGCCGGTACCCTGGCCGGTGTTCTGATCATCCTTGCCAGCGCCCTCATCGGTCTGTTCTGGCGCCGGCTGACGTACAAAAGTCCCGCAAAGAGGCGCTGGATTCACATCCTTTGCATGAGCGTGGCCGTGCATGCCGTGATGATGGCCTTCACGATTCTTCTTCCCGTCCCGGGCAGGATGCAGATTATGAGCATCATTGCCGCACCGGTGATGATCGTTTATCCCATCGCGTCTGTCCTGCTGAGCATATTGCTGCTGCGCCAGCAGGACTTGCGGCAAACGCAATCCCAGCTGGAGCAATCGGAAGAAAGATTCCGAAGGCTCTTTGACCAGGCTCCCCTGGGCTATCAGTCTCTGGATGCCCAGGGCAATTTCATCGAGGTCAATGAGCGCTGGCTGAGCATGCTGGGGTATTCCAAGGAGGAAGTCATCGGAAAATGGTTTGGAGACTTCCTGCCCCCCAGCAGCAGAGACGCGTTTCGCGAACGTTTTGCATTGTACAAGACCCTGGGGCACATCTACAGCGAGTATGAAATGTTCCACAAGGACGGAACGCGGATGGTGCTGGCCTTTGAAGGCAAGATTGCCTATGGCCCGGACGGAGAGTTCAAGCAGACCCACAGCATGGTGTATGACATCACCAGTCAGAAGGCCGCCGAAGAAGAGCTGCGCGTAAGCGAAGAACAATACCGCCGCCTCTATGAAACCATGGCGCAAGGCGTGGTCTATCAGGACGCCAAGGGAGCTGTGCTGTCGGCCAACCCCGCCGCCCAAAGGATATTGGGTCTTTCCCTTGAGCGGCTGCAGAGTATGACCAGCATGGACCCCGACTGGCGGAGCATCCGGGAGGACGGCTCGCCGCTGGAGGGTCCGGACCATCCCTCCATGGTCGCACTGCGCACAGGAAAGCCCTTTGGGCCCGTTACGATTGGTGTTTTCCAGCCGAAACTCAATGAGCATGTGTGGATTTCCATCAACGCGATCCCCCTGTTCCACCCGGACGAAGCGGAGCCCTATCAGGTGTATACCACCTTTCAGGACGTGACCGGCGAATACATCGCCAATCAGCGCTATCAGCTGCTGTTCCGGGAAATGGTGGATGGTTTCGCCCTCCATGAGATGATCTGGGACGAGCAGGGCAAGCCCAAGGATTACCGGTTCCTGGCCGTGAACCCGGCCTTTGAGCAGATGACGGGGCTGAAGGCTGAGGAGATCGTGGGCAAAACCGTGCTGGAAGTGATACCGGACACGGAATCCTACTGGATTGAGAGCTACGCAAAGGTGGTCCGGACCGGCGTACCCATCCGCTTTAACAATTTTGCCGTATCCACCGGCAAATACTTTGAGGTCAGCGCCTACAAACCCGCTCACAACCAGTTTGCCTGCACCTTCGCGGATGTGACGCAACGGGTACAGGCGGAAGAAGTCACCAAAAAGGTGCTCTCCCGCTTCCGTGCGTTGCTGGACAACAGCCCCGGCCCCATCGTCATCGTAGACGAAAGGGGCGGAATTGCAGAGCTTTCCTCTGTTGCCATGAAGATTTTTGGCCTGTCCCAGGACAATGTCCGCGCAGGGAAGGATCCAAAGCCCGCGCCGGAGGTGATCACCCGGAAAATTGCGGCCGCCATG
>JAAYDR010000054.1 GCA_012729115.1 Clostridiales bacterium
CATTTTTGCCCTTCTTTGGAATAGGCTGAAGTGTGTCGGTTGGACTGGAAAACCATTCAGAATGGCTCAAGTAACTGCGTGAAACAATGCTTGCAGCATGATTCGCCTTTTTCAGTAGGCCCTATATATACGCTTCTTCTCATTTCAAGTTCAGAACCGTATGGCTCTGCATCACTGTAATGGATGGCGTATCCCTTCATAATATCTTTTAGTTTGTCTTGCACTAAACCCTGCACGGCTCTTATTTCAGGGAGAATGTCAGTAAAATATTTATGCTTTTCGTTGGTAAGCCTATCGACTCCCTCGTGGTATCTCTGATAGAACTCCCCAAACTCTGTATTCATGGTTGTCCCCCCTATCAAACCTTCGATTGTCATCATAAAATCTTTTATATAGAGTAGCCACGTGTTATCGCAACTGTCCAGATAACTACCCAATTGCTGCCTGATCATAGTAAACAGTTCTGAGTAGGTAACATTCCGGAAACCATTTATTTGCTTACATGGATGCAGTGATAGAATGATGTTAACTTGCTTCCGTGTTTTCTCTCTGTTTATCTTTGAAGCTGCATTTGAATAATCATCCAGGTCATTATAGACAGGAGCGAAAATCTTGTTCTCGATGCAAATAACATAGTCGTCTGTGATAACAACCATGTCGATGCGGTTCCCTTTCGAAGTTAAGACTTCACGGTTTACAAGTGCGTTGCTTGTTACAGGGGTTTCGCGTATAACGGACAAAAGCGACTGCAACCAGAGATTCCCCATCTTGTGTTCTTCGTTATCATCAAGCAGGAACGCCAAAATATTGCTTACGACATTTTCATAGTGCGGATAACCCGATACATCCATAAATGCTTTCCGACGTTCTAATTCATCACATCTTATTTTCTTAAACTCATCGAGCAATTCAACATAATGATTATTCATACCATACACATGCCTTCCTCTGTTTTGCTTAGATCTACTCAACTACACCCCTAAAGGGTTATATGGAAGCCATCTTTACGAACGCTTCCGGCAGCCCCACCACCTCCAGATTGTAACATTATGGGTAGAATTAGGCATCAACAGCTCATGTAGAATGGAACTAGATACGCGGGGATAAACAGATTTTATTGACCACTCAAACAAGTCTACCTGGCCACATTGACTTTGAGAGATATATTTTCACTAAACTTGCGGTTTGCAGAAGAGAATCTCAAGTACACGTATCAACCCAGAACCCCCTCTACCTTCCCCCATACATCTTCTCATAATATGCCTGGTACTCCCCGGCCAGAATATGCTCCCACCAGCTGCGGTTGTCCAGATACCATTTCACGGTATCCCGGATGCCCTCCTCAAAGGGGGTGCGGGGCAGCCAGCCCAGCTCCCGGTGGATCTTGGCCGGGTCGATGGCATAGCGCATGTCGTGGCCGGGGCGGTCGGTAACGAAGGTGATCAGGCTTTCCGGCTTGCCCAGCTCCTTCAGGATGGTCTTTACCACCTGCAGGTTGCTGCGCTCGTTATGGCCGCCCACGTTGTACACCTCGCCCTCCCGGCCCCTGCGCATCACCAGGTCGATGGCGGCGCAGTGATCCTCCACGTACAGCCAGTCCCGCACGTTTTCGCCCTTGCCGTACACCGGCAGGCTCTGGTCTTTCAGGGCCCGGGTGATCATCAGGGGAATCAGCTTTTCGGGGAAGTGATAGGGGCCGTAGTTGTTGCTGCACCGGGTGATGGACACGGGCAGGCGAAAGGTGCGTGCATAGGCCAGCACCACCAGGTCGGCGGAGGCCTTGCTGGCGGAGTAGGGGGAGGAGGTGTGCAGGGGGGTCTCCTCGGTGAAAAACAGGTCCGGGCGGTCCAGGGGCAGGTCCCCATAGACCTCGTCTGTGGACACCTGATGATAGCGGCCAATGCCAAACTTCCGGCAGGCGTCCATCAGCACCTGGGTGCCCAGCACATTGGTGCGCAGAAACACCTCCGGGTCGGTGACGGACCGGTCCACATGGCTTTCCGCGGCAAAGTTGACCACAATGTCGGGCTTTTCCGCCTCAAAGAGATCAAACACCGCCTTGCGGTCGGCAATGTCCCCCTTCACGAAGCGGAAGCGGGGATTCTCCATGGCCTGGGCCAGGGTTTCCAGGTTGCCCGCGTAGGTGAGGGCATCCAGGCAGATCACCTGATCCTCCGGGTGATTGGCCAGCTCATGGTAGATAAAGTTGCCGCCGATGAAACCCGCGCCGCCCGTAACCAGAATCTTCATAGGCACTCTCCCTTGCTCAGCAGGTTGTTGTACAAAATCCGGCCCTCCGCCACGCGCTTTAAATGCTCCCCGTAGGGGGATTTGCCGTACCGCTGGGCGGAGGCCAGCAGCATTTCATGGTCAATCCAGCCCTGGGAGTAGGCAATCTCCTCCAGGGCGGCAATTTTGATGCTTTGCCGCTTTTCGATGATCTGCACAAAGTTGGCCGCCTCCACCAGGCTGTCCATGGTGCCGGTGTCCAGCCAGGCGAAGCCCCGGCCCAGCACTGTAGCCCGCAGGGAACCGTCCTGCAAGTACAGGTCGTTGAGGGAGGTGATCTCCAGCTCTCCCCTGTGGCTGGGCTTCACCTGCTTGGCCAGGCTCACCACCCGCTTGTCATAAAAATACAGGCCGGTGATGCAATAGTTGCTCTTTGGGTTTTGGGGCTTCTCCTCCACGGAAAGCACCTTGCCGTGCTCGTCAAACTCCACAATGCCAAAGCGCTGTGGGTCGTTGACGTAGTAGCCGAAGATGGTGGCCTTGCCCTCCTGGGCGTTTTTGACTGCCTGGGTGAGCATGGCGGAAAAGCCGTTGCCGTAGAAGATGTTGTCCCCCAGCACCATGGCGCAGGGCTCATCGCCGATAAACTCCTCCCCGATGAGGAAGGCCTGGGCCAGGCCGTCCGGGGAAGGCTGCACCGCGTAGCTCAGGCTGATGCCAAACTGGCTGCCGTCCCCCAGCAGATCCCTGAAGCGGGGAGTGTCCGTGGGAGTGGAGATGATGAGGATTTCCCGGATCCCCGCCAGCATCAGCGTGGACAGGGGATAATAGATCATGGGCTTGTCATACACAGGCAAAAGCTGCTTGCTGGTCACCATGGTCAGGGGATAGAGCCTGGTTCCCGCTCCCCCCGCCAGTACAATTCCCTTCATGCAATATGCGCTCCTTTTTCATGAGGCTTGGCCCGGTTATCAAAGGGGGCCGTCGCTTCCCTGTTTCCGTATTACAATGGTATCAGTATACAGGAATTTGTCGAAAAAGGGAAGGCGCAGAAAAGCCCAACGCCATCACGGGAACCATCCCGGCGTTGGGCCTTGGGGCTGGATTTATTACACCCTCATTGCAAGTCGATCCTGCTGTCCGTCTCGTCCTCAAAGATTGGCTGGTACTGGGACTGCTTCAGCCCCTCCCGGGCAAAGTTGTTGGCCAGGCTGGCCAGCTCCTCCCTGGAATGGACATCCTCGGCCCTGGCCCGCACCTGATCCTGCACAAACATGGGCAGTGTGGCAAAGAAGGCGGCAGCCTCCCGGTCGGTGCTAAACAGCTCCTGCAGCGAATCCGGCATCAAATCATCCCCTTTCCCTTCTAGCATCCCAAACCGCTGCCGGTCCATACCTCCTGCAGGAGTTCCCGTATTGCGAACAAACATTCCCCATGCCATTGACAAACCATGCCAAACCCCGTATCATAGGCGTGGATTGAACCCCTCAGAAAGGACAACCCCCCATGATCATCCTTGGCATCGACCCTGGCCTTGCCACCCTGGGCTGGGGCGTGGTGGAGGCGGAGCGCAGCAAACAGCAGCTCATCGACTATGGCTGCATCCTCACCACCCCGGACATGGCCCTGCCCCAGCGGCTCCTGGCCATCCAAAGGGAGCTGAAGGCCCTGCTGGACCGCTTTCACCCTCAGGATATTGCCTTTGAAGAGCTGTTCTTTGCCAAAAACGTAACCACAGCCTTCACAGTGGGAGCAGCCCGAGGGGTCAGCGTGGCGGTATGCGCCGCCCACACGGACCATCTTTATGAATACACTCCCATGCAGGTGAAACTGGCCGTGGCAGGCCACGGAGGCGCCAAAAAAGAGCAGGTGCAGCAGATGGTAAAGCTCCTCCTGCACCTGGACCATATCCCCAAGCCCGACGACGCGGCGGATGCCATCGCCATTGCCCTCACCCACGGTGCCGTGGGCATTTCCAAACAGCAGTTTCTGATGAAATAAGGAGCGAGCGCCATGATTGCCATGATAGCGGGAACCGTCGCCGAAAAAAGCGAGGGCGAGATTATTGTGCAGACCTCCGGGGGCGTGGCCTACCGGCTGATGTGCAGCATGAACACCCTGGCCTCCGCGCCGCCTGTAGGCGGGGAGTGCAAGCTCTACACCCACCTTTCCGTGCGGGAGGATGCCATGGAGCTGTATGGCTTTGAAAAGCGGGAGGAGCGGGAGATGTTCCGGCGGCTGATCTCCGTATCCGGCATCGGGCCGCGCACCGCGCTGTTTGTGCTGGGCAGCATGCCCCTTTCCGATCTTCGCCTGGCCATCCTCACCGGGGATCTGGCCGCCCTGTCCCGCGCTCCGGGCATCGGCAAAAAAACAGCCCAGCGCATCGCCCTGGAGCTGAAGGACCGGGTGACCCAGGATGCCCTGGCCGGGGGCGTCCAGTGGGAGGATATCCAGCTGACAGACCCGCAAAACCCGGCCCAGGACGCCCTGGGAGAGGCCATGCAGGCCCTGGGAGCGCTGGGCTATTCCCCCCAGGAAGCGGCGGCGGCCTTAAAGGCAGTCAAAGGCCAGGGGGAAACCGCGGACGAGCTGATCCGCCTGGCCCTGCGGCAGATGGCCCAGCAAATCTAAGAAGGAGCGCGCGGTATGGACGAGCGATTGATCACCACGGAGTTTCGCCGGGGAGAGGACGAGCAGGAAAAAAGCCTGCGGCCCAAAACCCTGGCAGAATATATCGGTCAGGAGCCCATCAAGGCCAGCCTGTCCATTTCCATCCAGGCTGCGTTAAAGCGCCGGGAGGCTCTGGACCATCTGCTGCTCTACGGCCCGCCGGGCCTGGGCAAGACCACCCTGGCGGGTATTATCGCCGCCGAGATGGGCCAGAACATCCGCATCACCAGCGGCCCGGCCATCGACCGCCCCGGGGATCTGGCCAGCATACTCACCAACCTGGCCGACGGAGACGTGCTCTTCATCGACGAGATTCACCGGCTCAGCCGGGCGGTAGAGGAGGTCCTCTACCCCGCCATGGAGGACTATGCCCTGGACATCATGATCGGCAAGGGCCCCACTGCCCGCAGCCTCCGCCTGGACCTGCCCCGCTTTACCCTGGTGGGAGCCACCACCCGGGCAGGGCTGCTCAGCGCCCCCCTGCGGGATCGCTTTGGCATCCTGTTCCGCCTGGAGATGTATACCGCCGAGGAACTGGCCGCCATCCTCCGCCGCAGCGCGGGCATTCTGTGCGTGCAGGCCACCCCGGAGGGCATCCGGGAGATCGCCGGGCGCAGCCGGGGCACCCCCCGCATTGCCAACCGGATGCTGCGCCGGGTGCGGGACTATGCGCAGATCAAGGCCGCCGGCGTGATCGATTTTGAAGTGGCCAAGCAGGGGCTGGACATGCTGGACATTGACGAGCTGGGTCTGGACAAGCTGGACCGGGTGATGCTGGCCACCATGATGGACAAGTTTGCCGGCGGGCCGGTAGGTCTGGATACCCTCAGCGCCATGACCGGGGAAGACGCCGCCACCATCGAGGATGTGTATGAGCCCTATCTGCTGCAGCTGGGCTTTGTGATGAGGACGCCCCGGGGCCGGGTGGCCACGCCCGCCGCCTACACGCACATGGGGCGCACGCCCCAGGGGGAAGCCGGGGAGCAGCTCAAAATTTGAACCGGGAAGTGAATCCTTTGTTGCAAACCAGCGATTTTCATTATGATTTGCCCCCGGAGCTGATCGCCCAGATCCCCGCCACTCCCAGGGATCACAGCCGCCTGCTGGTGTATGACCGCGCCCAAAAAAGCATCGATCATCTGCATTTTTATGACCTGCCCCGGTTCCTCCGCCCCGGCGACGCCCTGGTGGTGAACGAAACCAAGGTGATCCCCGCCCGGCTGCTGGGGGAAAAGGAAGAAACCCACGTACCCGTGGAACTGCTGCTGCTCAAGCGCCTGGAAACCGATGTATGGGAGGCCCTGGTGCGGCCGGGCCGCAGGCTGCTGCCCGGCGTATTCTGCACCTTTGGGGAGGGCCTGCTGCGGGCGGAGATTCTGGGCCCGGCCCCCGGCGGAGCCCGGCGGGTGCGCTTTCATTACCAGGGGGTGTTTGAGGAGCTGCTGGACCGCCTGGGCCAGATGCCCCTGCCCCCCTACATCCACGAAAAGCTGGCCGATGCCAGCCGCTACCAGACCGTATATGCCAAGGCGGAGGGCAGCGCGGCAGCCCCCACCGCGGGCCTGCACTTTACACCGGAGCTTCTGGAAAAAATAGAAGCCATGGGCGTTGACCTCATTCCCGTGCTGCTGCACGTGGGCCTGGGCACCTTCCGCCCGGTGAAGGTGCAAAACCTCAGCGAGCACCACATGCACACCGAGCAGTATGAAGTAACGCAAAAGGCTGCCCAGGCCATCAACGGGGCCAGGGCCAGGGGGGGCCGCTGTGTATGCGTGGGCACCACCACTGTGCGTACGCTGGAAACCGTCACCGGCGAGGATGGCATCATCCGCTCCCAAAGCGGGGATACCGGTATCTTCCTCACCCCCGGCAGCACCTTTCACGCCACCGACGCCCTCATTACCAACTTCCACCTGCCGGAGAGCACGCTGCTGATGCTGGTGTCCGCCTTCATGGGCCGGGAGGAAGCCCTGCGCTGCTATGAGGAGGCCGTGCGCCTGCGCTATCGCTTTTTTTCCTTTGGGGACGCCATGCTGATTCTATAGGGTTCAGGAGTGCTGTATCTCCTTGTGGCCCTGCCTCTGGGCCCTCCACTTTTCCAAAACCTCAATAAAAACATTCACAATGTAGGGGTCAAACTGCGTCCCCGCGTTGCGCTTCACTTCCTCCACCGCTGCTTCATGGGAGATGGCTTTGCTGTAAGGCCGATCCTGGGTCATGGCGTCATAGGCGTCCACAATTGACAGAATCCGGGCGGGCAGGGGGATCATCTCTTTGCTCAGTCCCTGGGGATAGCCGTTGCCGTCCCAGCGCTCATGATGGCACAGGATGCCCTCCGCCACCGGCATCAGCTCCGGAATCGCCCTGGCGATTCTGTATCCGATTTCGGGATGCCGCCTCATTTCCACCCATTCTTCATCGGTCAGCTTTCCCGGTTTTGTAAGAATCTGGTCGCTGATGCCAATTTTGCCGATGTCATGAAGCGTTGCCAGCAGCTCCAGCCTGTCCTGGTCGGACTGGGGCAGGTTCATCTCCGTAGCCACCGCTTTGGTGAGGATGGCCAGGCGCTCGGCATGTTCCTCGGTTTCCTGGCTCTTTTCATTCATAGTGGTTTTCATGGAAGAGATAATGGCACTATGGGAGCTGGTGTGCTCCAGCAGCTTGCGCTGATACATGTACTCCTCGGCAATGTTGATCAGCTTGGCCACATCTTCATCCGCCGTCCGTTTGGTGCTGAAACCCAAAGATACGCTGTGCCGGAATTTGGAATGGTTGTCATTTTCGTCAAAGTCTGCCAGCGCCGCCTGGATTTTCCTGAGAATCTCCATGGCGGTATTGTGGTCCGTGTGCGGCATGAGGATGCCAAACTCATCGCCGCCGATTCTGGCCATCATGTCCGTTTTGCGGCAGCAGCCGGCGATAATGCTGCAGCATTCGTTGATCAGCCTGTCCCCCTCGGCATGGCCAAAGGCATCGTTCACCAGCTTCACGCCGTTGATATCCGCCATGATGATGGACAGGGGCAGATGCTCCGGCCTGTCCAGGCGCTTTAATTCCTCTTCATAGTATCTCCGGTTGTAGATTCCCGTAAGGAAGTCATGGTAACTTAAGTGCACCAGCTCTTCTTCGGCTTGCTTCCTGGGCGTTACGTCGATGGCCAGATACCCAAACAACTTTTCGCTCAGATCCTGCCCGTGAATGGGGAAGAGAAAGCTTTCAAAGTACCGCTTTTTGCCGTCTATGGTAAATACATCCAGGTTTTCGGACTCCAGGCGGCCGGCATCCGGATTGGCCATGGCGGCCGCAATTTTCCGGGTGATCACCTCCGGCGCGGGCTTTGGATCCTTCCCTGCGCGGACATTGTCCTGGGACAGGCCAAAAATCTTCATGGCAACAGAGGAAAGCTCTGCAATTCCGCCC
>JAAYDR010000055.1 GCA_012729115.1 Clostridiales bacterium
GCAGAGCCGACAGCAGAGCCGACAGCGACGCCGACAGCGACGCCTACACCTACGCCCACGCCTGAGCCCACAGCGGAACCGACTGCAGAACCTACAGCCGCGCCCACTATTACCCCCGCCCCAGCCCTCCCCGGCGATGCCACCAACGACGGCACTGTCGACATCCTGGACCTCGTTTCCATCATCGACTACATCGTGTCCAATACTTCCCTTGCCTCCCCCGCCAACGCCGACGCCAACGGGGATGGCACGGTAGACATCCTGGACCTGGTGTGGATCATTGACCGGATTGTGGGCGGGTGAATAATAGCCGGAGTTGCTGCTGACCCGGTTTGCGCATGAGTGCGGCAAAGTATAACCCCATTGTATTTCCGGAGAAGTAGCCGCCACTCGCAGGAATGGAGAAACCAGAGGCAAGGGATGCCTGCGCGTCCTGCGCTCAACCCATCAAGAGCACGATTGTTTTATCGTGCTCTTTGTACAAAAAATGTCGTGCCGTGTTGACTTCCACTGCGGGTTCAAATATATTGAAACATGGAATCTTTAAATTGCTCACATATAAAGGTATTCAGATGAACAGAAAAGCTCCACTGGCGCTCATCATCAGCATCCTGATTATCCTCGCACTGGCGGGCGGGTCGGTCGCGGAGCCTTCTGAGGCACCCTCGCCCTACGGGTCTGTCTTTGAGGGCGGATTGCCGCCCGCATCTGTCACAGGCAGCCAAACCGGCGTCCTCTGGCAGAGCAGCGGCGGCATGATGATGCGCACCTTCTCTACGGTGGAAGCGCTGACGGTTGCCTACGCCCGCTATGAGCCGGAGCCCATCCTGGCCGGACAGCCCGCCACAATCACAATCCACGCAGAGGGCGGCGACGGCGACTACCGCTACATGCTCGCCCTGTACTACAATAAGGATTCCGCAGACGAGTGGTTCACCTCCGAAGGGCAGCCCATCCTGCCGTTCCAGGCAAACCCTTCCTTTGATATTACATTCAAGACGCCCGGCTACTATATGGTGCACGCCTACATCGAGGATTCGAGCGGCGCCCAGCTGGTATGGTCGGATGCCAAATTTCTGGTGACGACCCCGGCGGATTACAGCGATCCGGGCAAGGTATCAGGCAAGGTGGCGGAGCTGGCTGCGCAGTGCAAGGCCAGCGCCTCCGGCGCATACGCGCGCGCCAGGTGGATGCACGACTGGCTGACCAACAACGCCGATTACGACCAGACCTACTCCATATCCAAGCCCGAGGGCGTGCTCCTGCTTGGCACCGGGGTGTGCGACAGCTACAGCAGAGCCTACCAGATGCTGCTCAAGGCCGTGGGCATTCCCTGCCTGTATGTCTCCCATGATGCCGGCAACCACGCCTGGAACCTCGTGCAGTTGGGCGGCTATTGGTATCATGTGGACGTCACCTGGGACGACCCCGTGGGCGGCTCGGAAGGGCACAGGTACTTTCTGGTATCCGACGACTTCATGCGTGAAGATGGGTTCACTCATTCCTTCTGGTCGGACAGCGCGGGCGAGGTGCCGCTTTGCCCCTACAACTGGGGTGAGGCGCCAAGCGGCGAGCCCACGCCCGCACCCACCGCCGTGGTCAACCCCGCGCCCCTGGACATCACCAGGGATGGCCTCACCTATACCATCATGGAAGGCGAAGCTTTCCTCAAGAGCGTGGATGTACCCTATTTGGCTGCGCTGACGGTTCCCGCCAGCGTTGAGGGCTATCCGGTGCGCGGAATCATGGGAAAGGCTTTCAGCCCTGATAACCATACTACCTTCCTGAGCAGCCTCAGCCTGCCCGAGGGTCTCAGGAGCATATCCCCCGCAGCGCTTGAGTATGTCAGCCTGCCCGGTACCCTCACCATTCCCGCCAGCGTCACCGGCATTGGCGCGGAGGCATTCGCCAGAATGGACCAGACCACTGCTTTCCAGGTGGCCGGCGGGGGCAGTTTCACCAGCCAAGGGGGTGTGTTGTTCACCGCTGACATGACGCGTGTGATTCAATACCCCCTGGCCGCGCAGGCTGCCTCCTACACGCTGCCGCCCACGGTGACGCGCATCGACGATGGGGCTTTTGCCTACTGCCCCGACCTGCGCGAGCTGTATACCTCAAGCGACGCTTTGGATGGCGGGGTCTATGCCTTCGCCGGCACGGACATCACAATCTACGGCAAGGATGGCACCGACCTGCAGGCCAATCTGGCCCGTTATACCAATCCCCCGCCTTACATTGTCACCGGCGGCAGCGTGCCCAAGCTGCCTGCCACCGTCACAATCACGCAGGATTTGAGCAAGGACTATGATGGCAGCAGTGTTCCCGAACCCGACTATGAGGCAACGGGCGATGGTGAGGTGAGTGTCACTTTCTACCGGGTGACCGACGCCGGCCGCATTCTGCTGGATGTTTTTCCCTATGAGCAGGGGGACTACGTGGTGGTCGTCAGCCAGGCGGAGGGCCGGCGCTACGGGGCGGCCAGCGATGAGCATAGCTTCACCATCCGCGTCCCCGCACCCGTACCCGTGGCCTTGAAGGTGGAGCAGATTACCTTGGACATCATCCCCGGGGCAGGGGGCGCAATCATCGGGGCGGAGCTGGACGTCAGCGGCGGCGTGCCGCCCTATCTCCTGCTCTTGGGCGAATGGATTATTGTGCAGGACGGGACGGAGTACAGCTATGCCATAGAGCCTGCCATGTATTATCAGAATCAGGGCCGTTTCATCTTCATTCCCACTGATTATGCGGGCGCGACTGCCGCGCAGATACGGTTCACGGTACAGGACGCGGCCGGCGCCGTCGTGGAGGGGGAGTCTTTGATTGCAGAGATAACATCAACGGGGGAAGCCCTCCCCGGCGACGCCGACAACAATGGCATCGTCGACATCCTCGACCTGGTTGCCATCATCGACCACATCGTCTCCGGCACACCTCCGAAGTCCCCGGAGAACGCCAACGCCAATAATGACAACGCGGTGGACATCCTGGACCTGGTGTGGGTGATTGACCGGATTGTGGGCGGGTGAGCCAATGGGGTACGTTCATTTCCGCCTGAGGGAATACGCAGTTGCATCTGCAGAATCATAGCCAAACTATACCAAGGGAGGTTCCGAACAAAATGAAAAGATTCTTATCTGTTTTATTGGCTGCTGTGCTGATGCTGGGAGTGCTGCCGCTGGCATCTTCGCCGGCATTAATGGTGAAAAACCCGGATTTTGATGTGTCTGTCAATAAAGACACTGCTTTGGTCGGAGACACCCTGCGATGGGAAATTACTAACCTCACGTCAGGTATTGTGCCCTTTTCCTATGAGCTTGCGGTTTATTGGAAAAGCAGTAAAGATGCAACAGGTAATGGTGAACTTCTGGTTGTTGGTGATAAGAGTTTTATCGAAGTCATAGCTGATAAGCCAGGTGTGTACTATACCAAAGCGACCTTGCTGACAAACAATCCTTACGGGTCAGGCATTTCTATCAAATGGGGCGATAGCTTATTGACAATTGTGAGCGATGAATTGCTGCTTGACCTTCAGTTGGACACGGAAAGCGTTGCGATTGAAAAGGGTGAGAGCATCACGGGTAGTTGGTCGGCCGAGGGTGGCACACCGCCTTACACATACGATTATGAGTGGTTGATTTCAAGCAATGACGGCTTTGAATTAACAGAGAAAAGCGCCCAAAGCAGCGCGGATAAAACGGACAATATCAAACCGTTGTGGGGGGATTCGGGAACACTGAAGGTCTTGGCCAAGGACAGCGCAGGCCAAACCGCTCTTCAACAAGCTACATTTACCATAAAAGGCGCTCCGGTTGAACCGTTGGACATTCAACTGACCCTTGACAGGAATCCTGTGCCTTTGGGAGAAGCGGTAAAGGGCAGCTGCAGGATCTCAGATGGCTTCCCTCCCTATACATATACTTATAGTTGGTATGTCCATATTAATGGGGCAACAGAGAATCTTCTCGCAGCGACTGATAATAAAAGCACTGAAGCCTCCAGCAGTTTCACGCCAACATTTGGTGATTCCGGGACATTGCAGGTACAGGCCATTGATGCCGCTGGCCGAAAAGGAATGTCAGAAATCTCCTTTGATATTGAAGGGTCAACAATCAGTGGTCCGCTGGAATTGGCGATTTTTCTAAACAAAGACAGCACTGCAATCGGGGAAGAGATTGAGGGGTCATGGTACGCCACAGGCGGAACGCCACCCTATCGGTTCGCCTTTTACTGGTACGTTTATGAGTATTATGACGAATCGCATCACTCTGGAAGCATCTTGGAAAAAGCAGTGGATGAAACCCATAGCAATGTATATCGCTTTGCACCTTCCAGGGGGAGTAAGGGTGAGGTGCTGGTCAGTGTCTGGGACAGTCTGGACAGCCAGGTCTATTACAGCGAATGGTTTGACATTACTAAAAAGGCAGAGCCAACACCGACACCAACGCCTGCACCAACAACAACACCTGAGCCAACGCCGACAGCGGTACCTACTGCTACCCCGGAACCAGCCCTCAAAGGCGACGCCACCGCTGACGGCAAAATCGACATCCTGGACCTCGTGGCCATCATCGACCAAATCATCTCTGGCACACCTCCTAAGTCCCAGGAGAACGCCAACGCCAACAGTGATGGCACGGTGGACATCATGGACCTGGTGTGGATCATTGATCGGATTGTGGGCGGGTAAGGAATTACCTTGATCGTAAAGCCGGTTAGAGTGACAATGAAAAACGAAGAGTATGCACAAAAGGAAGTACCGATCGATGAATAGCCAAAGAATGCGTCACAGCGTAATGTTGCTGGCAATACTGCTGGTGACTGCCTCCATAGGCCCCGCTTTGGCAGCTGCCGCGGGCCCTTTGTCCGTTCCCTTCCTCAAGCAGGTCATGATGGTGAACGGTGAACAGAACTGGAACCAGAACTGCGGGCAGACGTCCTGCGTGATGGTGGAAGCCTACTATAAAGGCATTGCCCCCTCGAACAGCCGGATCATTGAGGTGAACAGCAATGTCACCGGCTATAAGGATGGCAACCCGCAGCTTGGCGTGGCAACTTCAATATATGATTGGGCGGAGATATTGAACTGGATGGGAATCGAGTCCAAAGTTTATAATGGAAATGGCACGATGGAGCAGATCAAGGCCCATCTGAACAGCGGCCAGCCCATCATTGGTTTTTTCTACGGCCGATATTCATCATCATACTCGGATAATGTCAAGCCATCCAATGGCCACGCAATGGTGATTGTGGGCTATAGTGACGCCGCGAGAACCATCATCGTAAGCGATCCAGGCTCCGGCGGGAACTACTACCGCTCATTTAGCTATGATACCTTCCTCAATAAACTCTGGACGAAGCACGACATGGTGGCCGCGCTCTCTTTGAGTGCGAATAAGCCGGTGACGCCCGTGCCAACGCCGGTGCCTACGGCTGTTCCAACGCCTGTTCCCACGCCGGTGCCTACACCTGTACCCACGCCTGTACCTACGCCTGCACCCACACCTGAGATGACCCCTGCGCCTGATGAGCTGAGCGCCGGTGTCTATGGCATGGGCTTCTTTACCGCTACAGTTGCTGACCCGAATCAGGAGGGATTCTACTTCTCTTTCAGGGCATCAGGCGGTGTGCCTCCCTACCGTTATGATGCTGAAATCTCCATCAATGACGTGTACCTGGGGATCATTGAGGATTTGCCGGAGGATGAAATATCCGTAGCAATCTCTCCCTTGCTGGAGGATGCCAACTACAAGGTGGCCTTGAAGGTAACCGACAGCGCGGGAGCGCAGTATCTGGCATCACACACGGCGATTTACCGCAGGAACCAGGCCTCCCTCCCCGGCGACGCCGATGGCAATGGCAAGGTCGACATCCTTGACCTTGTCGCCATCATCGACCATATTGTCTCCGGTACTGCACCGGAGTCAATCGAGTACGCCAACGCAGACGGGAAGGGAGGCGTGGACATCCTGGACCTGGTGTGGGTGATTGACCGGATTGTGGGCAGTTGAAAAATTGGCAGAGGTGCTGCTGACCCGGTTTGCTTATGACTGCAGCCAAAGCAAATACCCGGAAGTCCTGATGACTGCAATCACAGTCCCTGACAGCGGTTGGAGCATTCACACTTGCGCAACATGACCGAAACTGCCTCATGCGGGTTGCTGCACGACAAACAATAAACCCCATGACGATGAAAGAGGTGGGCAAGATGAAAAGGACTGTTGTTTTCTTCATGGCGACGGTGTTGTTATTGTCGCTGCTACAGGGCAGCCAGGCCATTTTGATTGAGCCCAAAATCACAATCACATTGAGCAGCGATTCCATCCGGGTCTCTGATGAGATTTCTGCAACCTGGGAAATGGAAAATATCGGCCCCAACTCTACCCTGTCAGCAGAATGGCTGATCTATGACCAGAATGGCGCAGTGAACAGAATCAAAGCATCCGGATATCTGTACGGAGGCCGGGACACCATCACAATCAACACGGGAGCATCAGGAAAATTCGTTTTTTCCGTCACCACCGGGCTTGGTTTCGTACATCATTTTGAAAGCAAAACCTTCACCGTTGAAAATGCGCCCAATCACCTGCGCCTGGCGGGTGGTGCCGACATGACCGAAATGGAAGTGGGGCAGGAGGTGCAGATCAGTTGGGAGTTCACCGGCGGCCACCCCCCCTACATCATTGAGTACATGATGGGCATGATGCTGGAGCCCCTGCCCGTTCCCACCCGGGACATTGTGGGGGAGAGCACCCTTGGCAAGGACTCCGTCCGCTATCGTCCCTGGCGGGCGGGCGTGGCACAGTTCAGCTATACCGCCCGCGATTCCATTGGTGATGGTGATGACCCCAAGGAGTTTCACCATGTTTTTGTAAAAGCCACCGACAACAACCCCATCAAGTTCAGCGCCGGCTTGGTGGCCGATGATATCCATCCGGATGCGCCCGCCATCTTCAACTGGTCCTTTACCGGGGGCACAGCCCCCTTTACCCCCATTGTGTTCTGGTACATTTATGATAAGGATGGGCAGGTCACCAGCATCACCCATTACCCTACCGGTCAGGAGGACCGGCTGATTCCAAGAGAAGGAGTCGGAGGGGAGGCTGTGCTGCAAATCAGGGATGATGATGGACGGGTGGTTCAGTCCGAAGCGTATCCTTTTACCATCACCGGCACCAGCGCTTATGGGCCTTTGGGAGGAAGCATCACCGCCACCCCTGGCAGTGTGACGCTTAGGCAAGACATCACCTTCTCCTGGGATCTCAGCGGTGGGGTGCCACCGTACGCCCTCAGCTATGAATCCCGCCTGTACAACCCAGAGAAAACCTCCTATACCCCTTATCACCCGGGCACCCTGTCATCGGATGAGCGGCAGGTGACCATCAAGACAGCGGTGGCCGGGCAGAAGGATTTTGTGCTGATGGTTAAGGATTCTGCCGGAGCAGACACTACCCTGACCACAACCTATACTGTGAACGCAGATCAGGAAGCAGGGCCTTTGTCGGCTTCCATATGGATTGACCCTGCCGCCCTGGTTAGGGAGGAGTTGGTGGGGGTGTGGAAGATTGAAGGCGGTACACCGCCCTATGTGGTGCAAATGGGATGGAACTTCTGGGAAACCGGAGAAGCCATGCCCGATAGCTTTTCTCAGCAGGAGGAGGTAGATTTGGCGCAGGGAACCCTCCGCTACCGGGACTTCTTTCCCCCAAAGACGCCGGTCAATGCCTTGTTTGGAATTTTGGCAACAGACGCCAACCAGGATGTGCGGTATCTGCTTTCTGCGCCGGTGGAGGTGTCCTTTTCCCTGGCCAATCCAACGCCTGCACCAACCCCCAAACCCACCCTCACCGCCACTCCCAAAGCTGCGGTTACCACCTCGCCTACACCAACCCCCACGGCTGCACCCACATCAACACCAGCACCTGCGCCAACCACCACCACCACCGTCACGCTCGCAGACCTGGAGAAGTTGATTGACCACCTGGTCAACGGCACGGCGCTGGGCTCTGAGCAGAATGCAGACGCCGACGGGGTGGAGGGCATCACCATCAGCGATGTTATCTGGCTGATTGGCAGGCTGGTGAACTGACAGGGTTTGCTTTTGGATGCTTCAGGCTGTTTTTACACTTGTTCTGCTTGCGCAAATATCGGGAGAGGGGGCTCAGAAAGTTTGGGATATGGGCAGCAGTCTGGCTTTTCACTTCACGGGGGCGGATACTCAAGAAAATTTCGTCATGAAACGATAAAAGATTCTTGATTATTTCGCCGGTGGGTGATATGATGAATTTGACATTCAGAGGACTTGTATATTCGAGAAAGGTGGTTGTTTCATGAAGAAGTTACTAACGATGGCTTTGGCGTGTATTCTGCTGTTCAGCTCTGTGCCCGCTTTAGCGCAGACCGTTGCCCCTGGTGGCAGCGTCACAGTGGAGTTCCCCTTTAGTGGCGCCAGCATCTATCTGCTGGAGGCGGAGTATACTGCCGCCCCCGGTTTAGCGGTCACAGGCGGCGATGTAGAGGCCATGTATGGTGGCAAGGCCGGCAAGACCAGGGCGCTGTTTGTGAACGTTCCTGCCATTTCCGGCGGTACGCTGGCGTTAAAGGTTACCGCAGATGCTACAGCCAGCGGCGATCTGAATGTTAATGTAACTAAGCTTAGAGGCTACGCCCCGTCAAGCGGCTGGGTCGACCTGACGGGTGCGGTGACGAAGACGTTGACGGTACAGGCGGCATCGAGCGACAGAATACCGGGCGATGCAGACGACAATAGCATGGTTGACATAGACGATGCGCTAACAGTGCTGCAGCATCTTGCAGGCTGGGGCGTTGCCATCAACCTGGAGAATGCAGATTGTGATGGGATAGCTGGCATAAACATCGATGACGCCCTGCAGATCCTGCAGAACCTGGCAGGTTGGGGTGTTGCGCTGGTTTAAATGCGTGCGGTCCTGAGCACACCGGTCGCTTCTGCGATGTTTCACGACATCACCTGAGTTTTCCGGATCATCACAATGTGGGGATTTGACCAAGTCAGGTTGGGTGTTGACCCACATAGCAGTGGTCTGCATGCAAGATTCGCGTTCTTTACTACACTGCTCCGTGGCTTATAGCCACTGGCACAATATTTTGGTAAGAGGAGTATGCAATCCATGAAGAAAAGACTGATTGTCCTGATGCTGGCCCTGGTGTTGGGCGTCTCCTTCCTGGGCGCGGCAAGTGCCGCGGTCGACAAGAAGCCGGGGGACACATTCACGGTGAATGTAGTCTGCAAAGGTGCCGATGTTTACGCCTATGTCATTGCCCTGAACTATGATGCCAGCGTCCTTGAAAACACTGGTGTAACCAGCGGCAGAAAGATAGCCGATGGCGAGATAACAACCGCCGGTGCTGATTTGTACAGCGCGTATACAGGGAAGACCGTAATGACGGCCTCCTTCAAAGTGAAAGCTGGTACTGAGGGCAAGACTGCTGCCATCACCATCACTGAGATGCAGCCTTCCAAGGATGCTGACAAGAACGTGGTTGATGGCAAGTGGAGTGGCGGGACGACCATCAACGTTGTTGGTGACGCCCCTGAACCCACCGCAGAACCAACCGCCGCCCCCACAGCTACTCCTGAACCAACCGCCGCCCCCACACCAGCCCCCACCTGGAGCCCTTGGAAGGTCCGTACGCCAGCCACCTGCACCACTGCCGGCGTTGAGTACCGCACCATGGGGGACAAGGAGGAGATCCGCGCCATTCCTGCCCTCGGGCACGACTGGGGTGCCTGGAAGGTCGTCAAGGCAGCCACCTGCACCGTGAAGGGTTCTGAGGAGCGCGTCTGCAAGCGTGATGCCACCCACAAGGAGACCCGCGACATCGCGATGCTGGCGCACAAGGAAGGCGCCTGGGAAGTGGTGCGTGAAGCCACCAAGGATATGCCCGGCCTGCGTGTGATTAAGTGCCAGGTTGGCGGCGAAATCCTCAAGCAGGAGGAAATCCCCTTCCAGACGACCCGGTATTTCTACAGCAATACAGCCAGCACCCAAGGCTTCAGCTTCCGGGACATGGTGCCCGGGCTGACCAAGGAATGGGTCATGTTTACGCCGGTTGACCTCTCCCAGGAGGGTGAGCAGACCATCCCGCTGATTGCGTCCAACATGTATTACATTGGCCATGTCACCCTCAATGTGGCAGGTGGCAATGTCACCGCCACCTACGAAGTGGGCAAGGGTGTCAAGGTGAAGTCCGAGTTCCTGACCATGTTCCCCGATTTGGCGTCCGTCACAGAGGTTGACCCCAAGAACCTGGGAGAGAGCGCCAAGGCATTCGGTGAGCCCGTGAGCATCCAGGATGAGCTGGGCGGTGACACCCGGGTTCTGCTGTACGCGAACCTGGTGGTAGATTACAATGATGACCTCAGCTCCATCGAACGTTTCTCTGTGCGCCACCCCAATTACACCTCCGTTGTCGAAGGCCTCCGAGCCCTCATGGACTGATTCTTATAACGGCGGCCTGCCTCCAAAGGCAGGCCGCTTTCCCTTATGTTTCTCAAGCCCTTCCAGATGCCGCAGCATGCCCAATCACTTGAGGTAAGTTATGGCTAATACGACAGAATTGCACACAGGATGCCAAGCGCGATCAACTCCTGCACAGCAAGCGGCGCCGCAAACGGTGCTGTTTTTTGATTGTACGGCGCATGGCGGACAGGTGAGCGGGCTTTCGGCCGCCCGGCCGCATAAACCCAAAGGCCCCGGAGTCCTGCACAAGAGGGGTGCTGACCGGCAAGGGACTGACCGGCAGGTCAGCAGTGGAACCGCCTGATACGCGCAGCGGGACAGTCCGGAGGCGTGTCAGAGGCATACTGAACACTCCGCCTTGATGCACAGGCTGGAGAGACAGCACCCTTTGTGCCGCATCTATATGATGGTGCAAAGAGCGGGATAGGTTCTGCATCGTTTGATTCGCGGCTGCGCAGCATAATCTCCGGTTGAAGCACCTTTTTTACAGTGATGGCGGGCCTTTTGGTTGTGCTTGCCTGGCAATATCCTCAAGGTATCACCTATGGGTTTGGGAAATAACTGGCCGCTTTGGCTTCTGCAGGGAGGTAACCGTGAAAACTAATACATTCTCATCGCTTCTCATTGCGGTGGTTTTGGGACTCTCAATTATTCTTCTGCCCGGCAATGCCCTTGCTATCAGCACAAACGATACCGGCTATTATGAGACGACAAAATTCAACGTAGAGGTTCACAGCAGCGCATCCGGCTCGTCTTCGGTGCTGGATGTAATCGTCTTGACCGGACGGGTCATCTACATTTCCGAAGTTGTCAAGACATCGTGGGGTACATGGTGGGGCAAAATCGGAAACGGGCAATACGCCACTTCCGGCATCTACAAGGATGGGAGCACGCTATACTCCAAATGGGTAGGCGGTTGGGTATATCTTGCCATTATTTTGGGCGCGACCGCCGATGCAAGAAAGCACACCCACTCCCATGAGGAACCTGGGGGCTACCAAGGCAAAAATTGGGAATTTCATTACCAGTCGGATAACAGTGAAACCCATACGCGAACAGCGAAAGTGTCGCTTTACTGCAGATGCGGTTATGTTGTTAAGTACATTGACTCAGGCTCAAGCATTCAGGAGCCGCACAAATTTGATGAAAATGGTGTCTGCGAGTATTGTAAATATCGCAGGGATGTTGCGCTCAGATACACCTTTACGGACGAAAAATACCCGTCAGGCTCACTGACCAAGGGAGCGCCGTTCAACATTGCCGGAAACATCGAGTCCTCCTTCACCATCCAGTCGTTGACTGTTGAAATCATCAGGGCCTCCAACCAAACGCCTGTACAGAGCAAAACAATCTACCCCAATGCAAAAACCGCGACACTGGCCGGACCGCTGAATACGGCCATAGCGTTCGGTGCGCTTGAAACCGGTCAATACTACTACCGGGTTACCATGCGGGTTGCCAATGTGGATGCTGCCGTCCCGCTCAGATGGTCAGAGTTTAGCATTGCTGATGCGGTTATTTCCAAGCCGCTCCGCATTGTGGGGGTTTCTGCAGGCGCGTATCAAATGGAATTGGGCGAAACAATCCATTGGACGGTTCAGACAGCTGACGCCACCGGAGGTGTGCAATTCAGCTACAAGGTGTATCACAATGGCAGCCTCGTTGCCGAATCTCCCTTTATGCCCACCAATGTTTATCAGTATACGCCTCAGTACAGCGGTTCCTATCAACTGGCTGTTATGGCCAAGGACAGCGTAGACGAGGCGGAGTACACCACAGTTAAGCCTGTTGTTGTGGTAGACACAAGTATCCCCTTGACAGGTATTTCGCTGAACGAAGAATGGGTAAACCTGGTGCTGGGTGATACCGCACAGTTGATTCCCGCTTTTGCCCCTGAAGGCGCGGCAGCGAATGTTGCGTGGTCAAGCGATGATGAAGCGGTGGCTTCAGTTGATGCGAACGGCCTTGTTGCTGCGAAAGGTTTGGGCATGACTTACATAACAGCAGAGACCCTGGGCGGAAGCGGATTGAGCGCTTATTGTGTCGTGGAGGTGTACGAAGCGACGCCTTCGCCTGTTGCAGTGCTGGTTGATTATGGTGTGCAAGGCGTCTCCTTTGAATGGAGCGCTGTGGATAACACAATACACTATGACATCTACCGCGCCGTTGATGGCGGAGCATTGGAATACTACCGGACCACCTCAGGAACGGATTTTGTGGATTATGATGTGCAGGCAAACCACACATATCAGTATGCCGTGGAAGCATGGCTGAAAAACAACGGAGTGGGTTCCCCCTTGTCCAATGTGCTTGGCGTATCCATACCGGCTGAGCCTACGCTGCCAATTTCCATTGACGTGACACTGGATAAAA
>JAAYDR010000056.1 GCA_012729115.1 Clostridiales bacterium
CTTGCGCAGCTCGAAAAGAATCTCATACAGGGCCGTATGCCTGATGGTGATGGGTACGTCCAGGCTCCGGCTCAGGGCGCGAATGGCCGTGGTATCCGGTTCTTCCTTTCCCGTGGTGAGCATTACAGCCTGGAGGGTAAAATCATTGTGGCGTACCCTGCGGTACAGGGAAAGGGCATGCAAAAGCAGCAGGCTGTCCTTTCCTCCGGACACGCCTACTGCTACCCGGTCCCCCGGCTGAATCATCTTGAAATCCTGGTCGGCCCGCCTGATGCAACCCAATGTGGTTTTCAACCGCTTCGCCTCTTTGCCTGTGGATTCGTGAACACGGGCCGTTTATTCCCGGAAAACGCCCACATAGATGCGGGCCGGACGGGCCGGGTAGGTATCCCGGTCAATTTTCTTGCGCTCGGTCTGTACGCCGTCGACAATGGTACACAAGAAGCTGTCCACCACATAGCCCTCGCTGGCTTCAATCACGGTGATCTCCTCACCGGGTACGGTGGCGTACTTGCCCGTGGTATCCTGGATATACTCCGGTTCCATGGGCATGGGCACTTTTTTTACGATCTCGGTTTCCAGCGCGTAGCGTACATTGCCAAGATCCTGGCCATAGATTCGCACCTCGCAAAGAAGCCGGTTTTTATTGGAGGGGTCTGAAATCACATGAGCAGCCAGATAGATGTTGCTCCCCGTGTTGTTCCTGAACACGAAGTCGATCTCCCGGCCCCTGGTGTCACTGACTGTGGCGTCCTTTCCCTTCTCCGTATAGCTGACCGGGGTGCCGTGGGCGGTGCGGTCCACAATGGTAAGGCCTGCCTGGGCCACCGCCAGGTACACCGTGGTGCTGGCCTGGCAGACCCCGCCGCCCCAGCCCGGCACCAACTCGCCATAGTTATACTCAAAGGCCTGATAAAAGCCGTTCTTTTGGGTTCGCCTGCCCACTACCTTGTTAAAGCTAAGCTTTTCCCCGTCCTTGAGTATCTTTCCGTTGAGCTTGCTGAAGGCCACCCGAATGTTTTCATTGCGCTCGTTGGTGGAGTGCTTGTCAATGGGCGTAACCGCCCGGGCTCTCTGGGCCACGCTCTTTTGCAGGTCCGCCACAGTCACCTTGGGCGCAAGGGGCCTGGGTTCCAGCATGATCTCCCCGCTTTGGAAGGTTTGCACCATCTCCAGAATCTGCTCCTTAATGGCAGCAGTGTCCAATTCCTTGCCCCATACTTCCCTTTGAAAGGTAAAGGGGTTTTTGGTGTTATCGGGATCAAAGCCAATGATGGCCGCGTCCTGAGGCGCGGTATAGGCGCGTTTCTGGAGCAAGCCTAAAATGCTGTCAATGGGAGCCGTATTGGCGCTTTGCTGAAAGCTGAAAAACTCGGCGCTGCTGTTTTTCATCGCCGCGATTTCCTGCTGCAGTTCAAAAATTGTTTTCCGATGGGTCCGGCTGGTATCGTGACCGATGGCCCAAGCCTTCTCCAGGGCAGCGGAGGGGTCAAAGGTAATGCCCAGGGTTTCGGCGGTTATGTCCTTGGATTCGCCGGCGCTGTTTTTGAGCCGTACATACCAGCGGTTCTGCTTGGCCTGGGCCTGAGCCCATACCTCGCGGCTGCCCTCTTCCCAGGTCTTTCCGCCCAGCGGTATACCATCCACGCTGATGTTGTCCAAAAAGGTTTTCACATAGGGCCGAACATCGGCGGTCACCTTTATGACATAGCCTCCGGCCACCGCACCAGCCAGAACCAGAATCAGAATCAGGAGCTTTACCAGCTGCCACTTGATGCTCTTGCGCTTATTGGGCTTGTTTCCTCTTGCACCACCGCCTCTTTTAGAGGCCTGGAACGGGGAAAGGGGTTGCTCCTGGGGAACACCGCCAGGCATGGGGGGATACCAAGGACTTCCGTTTTGCGGATACTGAACATACTGAGCATAGCCAAGGGGGGACTGCTGCCCGTTGTTCTGCGGCGGATATCCTTGGTTATACATGGTCTCTCCTCGTTTCTTTTGCGTGAATCCGCGCATGTCTGTACACAGCAGGATCAGGTTATGCGGGCTGTCAGTGCGGATACGTCCTGGGGCTGGGTCTGCCAGTCCCCCGGCAGCCTGCCCAGTTCATCCGTTTTCCGGTCCCCGTGAAAGTCGCTGCCACCGGTGACCAGCAAACCCCGTCTGCGTGCAAAGGCATCCAGAATGGGGATCAGGTCCCCAGGCGCTGAGGGGTGGTAGACCTCCAGCCCTTGCAATCCGCCCTCCTGAAAGGATTCTACCAGAGCGAACAGCGCGGGCTGGGAGAGGTTCATACGGCAGGGATGGGCCAGGACGGGCACGGTGCCTACCCGGCATAGCAAGTCTATGGCCTCCAGGGTGGTCATGTGCCGATAGGGCACACAGGCGGGTCTGCCCTCGGCGAGATAGCGGCCAAATGCTTCGCCTACAGAGCGGACCACTCCCATTTTCACCAGAATCCTGGCCACATGAGCCCGGCCCAGCGGGCCTTCCAGGTTTTCAGGGATCAGCTGGGAAGGAATTTGAATCCCAAGCTCCTTCAGCCTGTCCAGGGTGGCCTGAAACCGTTCCAGGCGGCGCTTCTCACATTCCGCCAGGACCTCTTCCAGCCTGGTATGCCCGGCTTCCACCCCATACCCCAGGATGTGGGTGGTACCCGTGTCACCGGTGCTCAGCTCCACACCGGGCAACAGCGTCAAAGGATGCCCCCCTGACCGGGCGATGCGCTCGTTGACAGCGTTGACTGCTTCTTGCATAGGCGCATGCCCGGACAGGGTGTCATGGTCACAAAGGGCCATGTGGGTGAGCCCGGCTTCCTGGGCCAGGTCGCATAGTTCCCGGGGGGTATGCCTTCCATCGCTGAAAATGCTGTGGACATGCAAATCCGCCCGGATCATCGGCTGCAGGGAGACCGGAAGGCTCATTCCTTAGGCTCCAGGAAGGCGTCCCCTTCCTGGGCGTCCCTGCCAAAATACGGCAGAACCCGGTTGCGGGCGTTTCTTTCATTCTCCCCGCTGCCCTTGGCTTCCTCTGTCACAGTGGGTTCGGGGGAGGGCGCCGCCTGGGCAGGCTTCAGCTTCTCCGCTTCCGTCAGAGGAGGCAGCTCACGCCCTTCCATGATCGCAACAAACTCCTCACGGCTGAGGGTCTCCCGCTCCAGGAGAGAAGCCACCACGGCTTCCAGTTTATCGCGGTTATCGCTGATCAGCTTCTGGGCCCGGGTGTAGCACTCGTCCAGCATCCGCTTGACCTCCGCGTCGATAGCGGCGGCGCTTTGCTCACTGTACTCACGGCTCTGCCCAAATTCCATGCCCACAAAGACCTCCTGGTCGCTGCCCAGGTACACGGTGCCGATATTCTCGCTCATACCAAACTGGGTGACCATCCGCCGGCAGAGCTCGGTGGCCCGCTTCAGATCGCTGCTGGCGCCGGTGTAAATATCGTCCAGGGCGATCTTCTCTGCCGCGTGGCCGCCCAGGGCCATGGTGATCATGCCCAGCAGAGCCTTGCGGCTTACATTGTCGTTTTCCTCCGTGGGAAGACTCAGGGTATGGCCGGCAGCCTGGCCCCGGGGAACAATGGTGATCAGATGCACCTCGTCGCACTCGGGCAGGAGATGTCCGATCAGGGCATGACCGGCCTCGTGATAGGCCACGGTCACGCGGTCCTTCTGGGTAACCTTGTGGCTGCGCTTTTCCGGCCCCATTTGAATACGGGCAATGGCGTCTATCAGGTTTTGCTGCGTAATCTTCTTGCGCCGCTCCCGCACAGCCAGGATTGCGGACTCATTCATCACATTTTCCAGATCCGCACCGGTGCTGAAGGGCATGCGCTTGGCCACGTTTTCCAGATCGATGTCCTTTTCCAGGGGCTTGCCCCGGCTGTGCACCTTGAGGATCTCGACGCGGCCTTCCAGGTCGGGATAGTTCACCGTAATCTGACGGTCAAAGCGGCCGGGCCGAAGCAATGCCGGGTCCAGAATATCCCGGCGGTTGGTGGCCGCCATCACAATGACACCTTCGTTAACGGAGAAGCCGTCCATCTCCACCAGAAGCTGGTTTAAGGTCTGCTCCCGCTCGTCGTGGCCGCCTCCCAAACCCGCGCCGCGGTGACGGCCCACCGCGTCAATCTCATCGATAAACACGATGGAAGGCGCGGCTTTTTTGGCTTGATCAAACAGGTCCCGGACACGGCTGGCGCCAACGCCCACGAACATCTCCACGAAGTCGGAGCCGCTGATACTGAAGAAGGGCGCGTTGGCCTCCCCCGCCACAGCCTTGGCCAGCAGGGTTTTTCCGGTGCCGGGAGGGCCCACCAGCAGCACGCCCTTGGGAATGCGCGCGCCCATTTCCGTGTATGCCTTGGGGTTCTTCAGAAAGTCCACCATTTCCTGGAGTTCTTCCTTTTCCTCCTTGGCTCCGGCAACATCCTTGAAAGTTACGGTATTTTTGGAAGGGTCGCTGATCCTGGCGCGGCTTTTGCCAAAGTTCATTACCTTGCTGTTGCCGCCGCCCTGGCGCGCCATCAGGAAATACCACAGCAGCATGGTGACCCCGATGATGAGCAGGAAGGGCAGGAATTCCATATACCAGGGGGTCACCAGAGGAGCGCGGTACTCCACGGAAAAAGGCAGGTCATTGACACTGACCTGCTCCAGAGGCACGCCCTTCCTGGTTGCGGTCATCTGACGCACGGTATCAATAAAATCGGCGCCAATGGTGGTTTCAAAATCATAGTTTCTCTCCGGGAAGTCCGATGCCGCTACGTTGGTGTCCCTTCTCAGGCCCACCAAAGACGTGCCGCGAATGGCCACGGCCTGCACCTTGTCCTCCTGGATTTCCTTGAGCAACAACGGATACTCGATCCGGCGGTTGACCGCCGGGCCAACACCCCCGTTTAAAATCACTGCTATCAGGATAAAGATGGCGATCAGTACGACATACCCCATCAACCCACGTTGATTTTTCTTCAAAACTAGTGTCCTCCTCGCATTCCGGGACATGCCCCGCAGAGTGCTGCGTAAGGCCGTCCCCTGCCGCTTCGCCCTTTGGCGTACACAAAAACAGGGCAAAGACGACCGAATCCATTATAGCATAGGCATCTGTCAAAAACAAATACCCCGCTGTCTGAAATGTGTAAAATCTGGTCCAAACGCAGGGTTTGGATGCCTTTGGCCATCCGGCGACGCAAAAAGCGGCGCATCTCGCGCCGCCTTAATGGTTCGCCCATGGTAGGTTATTGCTCCATACCGCCCTGGTTCCCCTCATCGTTCTTCCCAAATTGCTCCACAACGTTTTTCACCTGCTCCGCGCCCTTGTGAACCACGTTGTTCCAGCTTTCGGAAAATCCCTCCGCCTTCTTGATCAGGGAGAAGCGATAGCCCAGCAGCATGGCAACCACTGCGCCGATAATCACCAGCCAGGGAGCGCACAGGAGGCTCACCAGGAAGAAAAGCAGGGACAGGTTCACGATGGTGGTCTCGGCCTTCATCACCTTGATGCGGGTATGGTAGAGAAAGGAAAAAATTCCGTTGGTGTTGGTTTGCTGATTCTGACTCATGGACTGTTCCTCCTTGATTCTGTATTGGTCTTTTGAACAGAATCATCATAACATCTTTGCCCGGGCAATGCTTGAGGAACCGTTAAGTCCTTGATGAGAAAAAGGTGAGAATTGGATGATGATGAGGCCATCTGCAAATACCCCGGCGCAAAAGCGCCGGGGTATTTGCGGAAACGTGTTGGAATCACCTGGAAAATGTTATTCTGCCAGCCTCTTGTACTGGGCGTACTTCTCTTTGGCGTCCTGCTCGTTCTTGGCGAAGAGGTCCTTGGCAGCATCGGGGAAGAGCTTGGCTAAAGAGGCATAGCGCACTTCGCTGCCGATAAAGGCCTGGTAGTCGCCGGCAGGTTCCTTGCTGTCCAGGGTGAAGGGGTTCTGGCCCTTCTCGGCCAGGGTGGGATTGTAGCGGTACAGAGGCCAGTATCCGCACTCCACTGCCTTCTTGGCTTCCAGCTGGCTCAGACCCATGTTGATACCATGGTTGATGCAGGGCGAGTAGGCGATGATGATGGAGGGGCCCTTGTAGGCTTCCGCCTCGGTGACAGCCTTGAGCAACTGGGCGGGATTCGCGCCCATGGACACGCTGGCTACGTACACATAGCCGTAACTCATGGCCATCATGCCCAGGTCCTTCTTCTTGGTTCGCTTGCCGGCAGCCGCAAACTTGGCGACGGAGCCGGTGGGGGTTGCTTTGGAGGACTGGCCGCCGGTGTTGCTGTACACCTCGGTATCCAGCACCAGGATGTTTACATCCTCGTTCTGGGCCAGCACATGGTCCACCCCGCCGTACCCGATGTCATAGGCCCAGCCGTCGCCGCCAAAGATCCAGAAGGATTTTTTGACCAGCAGATCGGCATTGTCGATGACCTCCTGGGCCAGGGTGCAGGCATCGCAGGAGCACTTCTTGCCGTTTTTCAGCCATTCGGCTTCCCACTCGGTTCCGCTGAGGTCCACGCCTTCCTGGCATGCCGCAACCAGCTTCAGGCCCGCTTCCTTGCTGCCCCTGGCGTCATCCATGTTCTCCAGCCACTGGGCTCCGGCGGTCTTGATCGCCTCCGTGACATATTCCACAGCGATCAGGGAGCGGACGGTGTCGGCCAGCTTGGCGCGGCGCTGCTTGTAGGCCAGGTTCATGCCAAAGCCAAACTCGGCATTGTCCTCAAAGAGGCTGTTGGCCCAGGCGGGGCCATGGCCTTCGTCATTGACGGTGTAGGGACAGGTGGGAGCGCTGCCGCCGTAGATGGAGGAGCAGCCCGTGGCATTGGCCACGATCATCCGGTCGCCAAAGAGCTGGGAGACCAGCTTTACATAAGGAGTCTCGCCGCAGCCCGCGCAAGCGCCGCTGAACTCGAAGAGGGGCTTGAGGGCCTGGCTGGTCTTGACGGTGGAGACATTCTCCAGCCCCTTGACCTCGGGCACGGTCATGGCGAATTCCCAGTTCTTTTCTTCCTCGGCTACACGCTCGGCCAAAGGACGCATCTCCAGGGCCTTCTCCTTGGCGGGGCAGACCTGGACGCAGTTGCCGCAGCCGGTGCAATCCAGGGGGCTGATCTGCAGGCGATACTGCATGCCCGCGAACTCCTTGCCCGTGGCATTCTTGGTCACATATCCCTCGGGAGCCTTCTTGGTCCATTCCTCATCGGTGTAGATGGGCCGGATAACCGCGTGGGGGCAGACCAGCGAACAGTTGTTGCACTGGATGCAGTTGTTCTCCAGCCATTTGGGGGTGGTGATGGCAATGCCCCGCTTTTCGTACCGGGTGGTGCCGGTGGGAACCACGCCCGCCGGGTCAAAGGCGCTCACAGGCAGGCAGTCACCCTCCTGGGCCAGGATGGGGGATACAAAGTCCTCAAAGTAGGGGGTGCACTTCACCTTCACAGGCTCCGCGCCGGTGGTGGCGTTGGCCCATTCGGCGGGCACGTCAATCTTCTGGAGGCCGCTGATGGCAATGTCAATGGCATCCCAGTTCTTCTTGACAATGGCATCGCCCTTTTTGCCATAGGTCTTTTTGGCATAGTCCTTCATATACTTGTCGGCCTGCTCGTAGGGGATCACCTCGGCCAGCTTAAAGAACGCCGCCTGCATGATGGTGTTGATGCGGTTGCCCATGCCTACCTTGAGGGCAAGGTCCACGGCGTTGATGTTGTAAAAGCGCGCCTTTTTCTTGGCCAGCAAGCGCTTCATCCGGGCGGGGAGCTGCTCTTCCATCTCCTGGGCAGACCACTGGCTGTTGAGAAGGAATACGCCGCCTTCCTTCAGGCAGGTAACCATGTCATAGCGGGTCACATAGCTCTGGTTGTGGCAGGCGATGAAATCCGCGGCGTCGATCAGATAGGTGCTCTGGATGGGGGACTTGCCAAAGCGCAGGTGGCTGACGGTGATGCCGCCGGACTTCTTGGAGTCGTAGGAGAAGTAGCCCTGGGCATACATGTCCGTATGGTCACCGATGATCTTGATGCTGTTCTTGTTGGCGCCCACGGTGCCGTCGGAACCCAGGCCATAGAACTTGCAGCACACGGTGCCCTCGGGAGCGGCGATGATCTGCTCGCCCAGGGGGAGGCTGGTGCCGGTCACGTCGTCCACGATGCCCACGGTGAAGTGGTTCTTCATCTCGCCGTCCATATTGTCATACACGGCCTTCACCATGGTGGGGGTGAACTCCTTGCTGCCTAGGCCGTAGCGGCCGCCGATCACCTGAAGGTTGGTGCGGCCCTCTTCCATCAGGGCGGTGCAAACGTCAATGTAGAGCGGCTCACCCAGGCTGCCGGGCTCCTTGGTGCGGTCCAGCACCGTGAGCTTCTTGCAGCTGGCGGGAATGGCGCTGAGGAAATGCTTGGCGCTGAAGGGACGGTACAGGCGAACCTTGATGAGGCCCAGCTTGGCGCCCTGCTTGTTGAGCAGGTTGATGGTTTCCTCAATGGTCTCGCAGCCGCTGCCCATGGCCACGACCACCTTTTCCGCGTCGGGAGCGCCCACGTAGTTGAACAGCTCATAGGAGCGTCCCACCAGCTTGGAGACCTTCTTCATCACATCTTCCACAATGGCGGGGGCGGCATTGTAGTACTTGTTGGCGGCTTCCCGGTTCTGGAAGTAGATGTCCGGGTTTTGGGCGGTGCCGGCCTGGTGGGGATGCTCGGGGTTCAGGGCACGGGCGCGGAAGGCCTTCACCTTGTCCCAGGGCATCAATGTCTCGATGTCCTTGTAATCCACGGCATCGATCTTCTGGACCTCATGGCTGGTGCGGAATCCGTCAAAGAAATGCAGGAAGGGCACGCTGGATTCCAGCGTGGACAGGTGGGAAACCAACGCCATGTCCATGGCTTCCTGGACGCTGTTGCTGGCAAGCATGGCAAAGCCGGTTTGCCGGCAGCTCATGACGTCGCTGTGGTCTCCGAAGATGGAAAGCGCGTGGGCGGCCAGGGCACGGGCGCTGACGTGGAACACGCAGGGAAGCAGCTCGCCGCTGATCTTGTACATATTGGGGATCATCAGCAGCAGTCCCTGGCTGGCGGTAAAGGTAGTTGTCAAAGCGCCGGCAGCAAGGCTGCCGTGCACAGCGCCCGCCGCGCCCGCTTCGCTCTGCATCTCACTCACATGGACGGTTTGGCCAAACAGGTTCTTGGTTCCCTTCGCGGCCCATTCATCCACCACTTCCGCCATGGGGGAAGAGGGGGTGATGGGATAAATGGCTGCCACGTCGCTGAACGCATATGCGACGTGGCTAACAGCAGTGTTGCCATCCACGGTCATTTTGGTTGCCATTGAGTTTCCCTCCTAAAAAGAATCATGATGAAAACCATCTGCGTGACTGGCAATCAGTCATTCTTATGGGTTGTCAAACTCATAAACAGACGGATATCTCCAACATTTTCATTATATAGAGCTTGAAATGGATTGTCAACCTTTGGGGGCTTGGCGGAGGTTCCCTCCGTCAAACATGGGCTTCCCTACCAGCATGTCTGTCCGGAGTGGGTTTTATCCGTGGGGTGCGGCATAAGCCGGGCTGAAAAAACTGCCGTTTTCCGTCGAACGATTTTGAGGTTTTCCGCATAAACTCCCTTTTTTCGGCAAAGGATAGGAGTGACACCTACACGAACCCTGTATGGGTAAGAAACACAGCAAGGGGAGGACGTTTTATGCAACAAGCCAAAGCCCTGCAGGACCGGGTCACCGTGGTGCTGGCGGGGGAGCTGGATCATTACACGGCCTCGCAAATCCGCGCTCAACTGGACGAGATCCTGCAGGACCCCACGCTGAACCATCTGGTGCTGGATATGGGGAACCTGACCTTTATGGATTCCTCCGGGATTGGGGTACTGCTGGGCCGGCTTCGCATTCTGCAGATGCGGGGCGGCAGCCTGTCCGTAAAAAATATGCAGCCCCCCATTGCCAAGCTGTTTCGCCTGACAGGCATGCACCGGGTGATCACCGTGCTGGATGAATTCAAAGGAGGGCAAAGCGAATGAACAACCGCATGGAACTCAACTTTCTGGCTTGCCCACAGAACGAAAGCTTCGCCCGGGTGGCAGTGGCGGCTTTTGCCGTGCAGCTAAGCCCCACCCTGCCGGAGATGGCGGACATCAAAACCGCGGTCAGCGAGGCCGTCACCAACGCCATCATCCATGGCTACCGGGGCTGGACTCCGGAAAAGGGCGGGATGGTCTACCTGAAGGCGGAGTACGACCAGCGGCATGTGCTGACGGTATCCATCCGGGACGAGGGCTGCGGCATCCTGGATGTGAAGCAGGCCATGCAGCCCTTCTACTCCACCGGGGAAGGAAGCGAGAGGAGCGGCATGGGCTTTTGCGTGATGCAAACCTTCATGGACGCGGTGGAGGTGGACAGCGCTCCGGGGCGCGGCACCACCGTCACCATGCGCAAATACATCCTGGGCGAAATCGGCTTGCGCCAGGAGCGGATCCTGGACGAGATCGGGTAGAAAAAAATGGAAGCCCCAAGCACTGCTCCGGCAGTAGATGCGCAGGAGCATATGGGCCTGGCCCACCTTTGCGCAAAGCGTTTTTTACGCCATGGCCTGGATTATGCCGAGCTCCTGCGAGAGGCCACCCTATCCCTGGTGGCAGCCGCCAGCCGCTTTGATCCACAGAGGGGAACGGCCTTTTCCACTTACGCCGTGCCCTGCATCCTTCACGATTTGCGTCGCGCCTGCGAAAAAGGGGACCCCATGCACGTGCCCCGCACCCAGCGGGAACTTCTCCGGCAGGCTGCTCAACACCGGATAGCTTTTCTGCGGCACACAGGCCGGGAGCCCACCCTGGAGGAGTTGGCGGTGGAGCTGGACCTGCCTTGTGAGGAACTGGGCGCGGCCATCGCCGCCAGACGCCGGATGGACAGCCTCAAAGAGCCCTGCCGGGAGGATTCCCACACAAGAGTCCTCTTCCTGCCGGACCGCAAAGCGGAGCAGTTTGTGGATTACCTGCTGCTGCTGGACGTAATTGCCCGTTTGCCCAGGCCACTGCCCAGGCTCATCCAACTTCGCTTCATCCGCAATCACTCCCAGGCGGATGCTGCCCGCATGCTCCACATCTCCCAGGCCCAGGTATCCAGGCTGGAGCAGAAGGCCCGGGAAGCACTCCGGGAAGCGCTGGCATGGGGAATTGCATAAAAAAGGACCGGGTGCAACGCACTGGGCCCTTGTTTTTCATTCAATCATTGGGAGCTTTCCGGTGCCTTTACATCCACGGAGCAGCTCATGCCTCCGGCGGTCCAAATGCTGGTGTCATAGCGCAGGAAGGCGCGTATTTCACCTGTAAAAGGCTGGTCGAAATTCACGGCCAGCAACCAGGTAAGCCCATCCCCCGTGGGGACCTTGCGGGTGCTGCTCACAGCCAGCGGCTGGTTGGAGGGCGTAAGCAACCGGATGTCGCTCACTGCCACATTGGTTTGGAGGGTAAACACCAGGGTGGCGGGAGCCTGTGCTTCCTTCACGGAAACGCTGAAATCCTTCAAACTGGCCAGGCCTTCGCCAACAGGCAGAATGCTTGCCCCGGAGTTTTCCAGCACCCGCTCCAGGGCCTGGGCCTCTTCCCTCCGGGCATCTGTCATGGGGACGGAGGTCACCCGGAGCTGGGCCGAACTGACCTCATGCACAGATGAACCCGTTTCCTCGGCAGCCTGAATCCGGGCCTTCATTTCAAGCCATGTCGGGATACCGGCTTGGGTCAGCTGGGAATCCAGCACACCCGAAAAATAAAGAGCAGCTGCCGAGCCGGCCAGCAGCACCACCAGCAGAAGCGCCAGCACACCCCCCCATCTTTTTTTCGGGGTGGCAAGGGTGGGGGCGCTCACAGGGACAGTGACCGGTGGAGGCAAGGGCCTTTGCGGGGCAGGCCTTGCCATGTCCTCAAAACCGTCGTCCCAATCCTCCTCGTCCTGGGACAGGGAGGGCTTCAATACTGGGGCTTCCTGTGGATAGGCTCCCTGCGTCTGGAACGCAAAAGATGCAAGCTGAGGAGTGGGCGGCATGGGCTGGGGCATCGCCGGCCCAGCCGAATCCCCCTGGGAAGGCACATAGGGGGAGGAATACCCGGCCCAGGGGGAAAGTACAGGCGCTGTATCAGTATTGCCTGGCGGGAGGCTTCCCTCCTGCGGGTCCACATGAACCGTAACAGGAGGCTCCCGGCGGCGCAGAAGATCACCGCTGATAGGCCGCATCAAAGGGGTATTTCCCCGGTAGGGCAAAGAATCGCCTGGGCGGCGCAGGGACTGCTGCCCGTATTTCCATTCGTCTGCCAACCGGATCTCCTCCTTCGTGCAGGGAAGAAAACTTTTTGTTGTTTCATCATACATGATTCTCCATATTTTTTCAATCTTTACGATGGGAACCTTCCCTCCGCATGGCGCGGCCCGCATTGCCAAGCCCCTCCAGGGGGAGTATAATCACTTTATCACCCCGAAAGGCGGTATGCCAATGGATTTTTTATCCTATTTACAAGAAGCCGGGGCCAAGCGCGGCCCCAGCGGCCATGAGGATGAGATCTCCGCATGGCTTGCGGAGCGCTTTCGTCCGCTGTGCGATCAGGTGGACATCGATCCCATGTTCAATGTGATCGCCGTAAAAAAGGCAACCAAAACAGGCAAGAAGCCCGTGCCCCGGGTGCTGCTATGCGCCCATCAGGACGAGATTGCGCTGATGGTGTCCGACATCCTGCCGGATGGAACGCTGCGCATGGGCCAGGTGGGCGGCGTGGACCCCCGCATTCTGCCGGCGAGCACCGTGACGGTCCATGGAACAGGAAAGCCTGGGGAAATGAACAAACTCACGGGTATCATCGGCGCGATGCCGCCCCATCTCCTGGATGAGGCGGAACGCAAGCAAAACTACAAGCGGGAGGACCTGTTTGTAGACCTGGGTCTGCCGGTGGAAAAGGTGCGCTCCCTGGTGAATATCGGCGATCTGATCACCCTGCACGGGGAAGCGGTGGAACTTCTGAACCGCAGAGCCGCAGGCAAGACCATGGATGACCGGGCTTGCGTGGGAATCCTGCTGGACATCGCCGAGCGGATGCAGGGGATGGCCCACGAAGCGGATCTGTATTTTGCCTGCACCTCCCAGGAGGAGGTGGGCTCGCGGGGGGCCAGGGCAGCCGCCTATACGGTGGATCCACACATGGCTGTCGTGCTGGACGTAAGCCATGCGCCTATCCCTCAAAGCAAGCCGGACAGCACCATTCCCCTGGATGCTCCCGCCGCCTCCTACGGCCCCTTTGTCCAGCACAGGCTGCTGGACCGGCTGAAAGCCACGGCAGCCAGGCATGGCGTAAAGTTAAACACCGAGCATGCGGAAGGCGCCACCCACACGGATGCGGACAATGTGCAGATTGCCCGGGAAGGGGTACCCTGCGTGTTGCTGAGCCTGCCCCTCAAATATATGCACACGACTGTGGAACTGCTGGACATGAATGCCATGGCGGAATGCGGACGACTCATTGCTCATTTTCTGGCGGAATTGACGCAAGGGTGGGAGGATGAACTATGGAACTGAAAACCCTTTGCGAGCTGAAAGGAATCAGCGGACGGGAGGAGCCTGTGCGCAGGGCAGTGTATGCCGCCTGCGCTGAGAAACTGGGAAAAGACAGCGTGTCCATCGATAAAATGGGCAATGTGATCGCCACAAAACCGGGCAGAGATCCCTCCTGTCCCCATGTGATGCTCTCCGCCCACATGGACGAGGTGGGCCTGATGGTGATATCCGCCACCGAGGAGGGATTGCTGAAGGTCCGCTCCATCGGAGGGATTGATCCCCGGGTGCTGGTAAGCAAGCGGGTGCGGGTGGGGTATGATGAGCCTGTCTGCCAGGGAAAACCGGACAAGAAATCCATACCCGGGGTCATCGGGGCCATGGCCATCCATCAGCAAAGCCCCGAAGACCGCAAGAACGTGCTGCCCATCGAACAACTCTATGTGGACATCGGAGCCAAGGATCAGGCTGAGGCATCGGCCCTGGCCCCGGCAGGCACACCGGTGACCTTTGACACCCCATACCGGGACTTTGGGGAGGGACTGGCGCTGTCCAAAGCCCTGGACGACAGGGTGGGGGTATACAACCTCCTGCGCCTGTTGGACGGGGATTTTGCCGGCAAAACCAGCTTTGTATTTACCTGCCAGGAGGAGGTGGGCTGCCGGGGCGCCATCGGCGCGGCTTTCCGCCTGATGCCCGACATCGGCATTGCCCTGGAGGGTACCACTGCCAATGACGCAGGGGATATCCAAACAACCCAGCAGATCTGCCGTGTAGGGGGCGGCGTGGCCGTCAGCTTCATGGACAACGCCTCCCTGGCCCAGCCGGAGCTCTTTCGGGGCATGCTGGCCCTGGCTCAGGAGAAAGGCATTTCCCATCAGGTAAAGATGAGTGTGAGCGGCGGAAACGAGGGCGGCTTTATCCAGCGCACGGGATCCGGTGTCAAGACCTGCGTGCTCTCGGTGCCCTGCCGCTACATCCACAGCCCCGCCAGCGTATGCGCCCTGGGGGATGTTCAGGCGCAATACCTGCTGGCCAAGGCCTTTCTGGAGGATGCCCGGCTGCTATCTCAGCTTGCAAACAAGGAAGGACAGAGGTGAAACCCATGTTTGATTTGATCAAGGAATTGGTGAATGTATACGGTCCCAGCGGGCATGAAAGCGCTGTGGCCGATAAGGTGGAAGAGCTGCTTTCCGGCAAGGTGGACAGCTTCCGCACAGACGCCCTGGGCAATCTGATCTGCGAAAAAAAGGGCACAAATCCAAAGGGTAAGCGCGTCATGCTCTCCGCGCACATGGACCACATCGGCTTTGTGGTGGTCGCGGTAGAAAAGGAAGGCTTTCTGCGGGTGATGCCCGTGGGCGGCATCAACCTGGCGGTCAGCAAAACCCGCCACATCACCTTTGGCAATGGGATACAGGGCGTGCTGGTTCAGCAGCCTGTGCGCGAAGGGGAAAACCCCGTGATGAAACACATGTTTGTGGACATCGGAGCCCAGGATGAGGCCGAAGCGCTTTCCATGGTGTCCCTGGGGGATACGGCCGTATACAGCAACGACTGCTTCCGCCTGGGCAAGCACCGGGTAGCCGCCCCTGCCATGGATGACCGGGTGGCCTGCGCCCTGCTGGTGGCTGTGATACAGGAACTGGGCGAATGCGAAAACACCGTAATCGCCGTGTTCTCCGCCCAGGAGGAAGTAGGCTGCCGGGGTGCCAAAACCGCCGCCTTCAGCACAGAGCCGGATATGGGGATTGCACTGGACGTGACCAGCCATGGGGATACTCCGGAAAACAAGCTGCCCGCCGTGAAGCTGGGAGAGGGTGCGGCTGTCAAGATCATGGACCAGGGCAGCATCAGCCATCCGGGATTGGTGAAGGCCCTGCTGGCAGCGGGGCAGCGGGCCGGGGTCAAGACCCAGCGGGAGGTGCTGCCCTTTGGAGGTACGGATGCCATGGCCATGCAGCAGACCAAAGGAGGCATGCCTGTGGGCACGGTGAGCATTCCCTGCCGGTATGTGCACAGCGCCTGCGAGGTGATCGATCTGCGGGATGTGGAAGGAGCCAAGGCGCTCGTGCTGGAATATCTGCGCTCCTTGGTATAAGGACGCTCCCTGGGAGCGCCGGGTGAAAGCACGCATTGTATCCAAAAATTTCTACCCGTATGGAGGACCTACGCTCTTGCTATTGGCAGGAATTTCTGATAATATATTAACAACCCGGTTAGGGTAAGTAAGAAAAGTACAAGGAGCGTATACCACTATGAAAAAGGTACTCTCTATGGTTCTGGTCGTGGCCCTGCTGTCCCTGAGCGCTGTTGCGCTGGCTGAGACTCATGGTCTGGGCATTTCCACCTCCATTGCTTCCTCCAAGCCCGCCACCGCTGAAGCCGACGGCACTGCCCAGGCTGACACCACCGTGTGCACCGTGGCCCTGGACGACGAAGGCAAGATCATTTTCATCCGTTTTGACGTGGCTCAGACCAAGATCGCCATCAACGCCAAGGGCGAAATCACCGCTGATGTCGCCGCCGAAATCAAGACCAAGCGCGAGAAGGACGACGAGTACGGCATGCGGAAAGCTTCCCCCATCGGCAAGGAAGTGGACGAGCAGATGGATCACCTGGAAGCCTGGTGCCTTGGCAAGACCGTGGAAGAGGCTGTTGCCGGCGCGAACTCCGGCACTGATGCCGACCTGCTGGCCGGCTGCACCATCCATGTGGACGCTTTCATGGAGGCTCTGACCAAGGCTGCCGCCAACGCGAAGTAAGCAAAAAACCGGTGTTGACAAGGGGCTGTAGCAAAACACAAAACTTGCTACAGCCTCTTTTTTCACTGAGATTTGGCGTTCGTTTCGTAGTTAACGGGTCATTATCATCCAGAAATCATGATTTTATCCTAAACATTGGCACCCCAA
>JAAYDR010000057.1 GCA_012729115.1 Clostridiales bacterium
TGATTTTAAGTCTGTCATTTCTTTCTCCATTCCCCGAGAACTTCCCAGACTTAATTCTACTTCATATTGCTTCCCAGTTTAAATTCCACCCCCTCTTCCACTGTGGATGTTACTCTGGGAATTAACCATGGGTTAAAATGCCCCCTGGAGGAATCCTTTTTCCTTGACGAGGTCTGCCAGAACCTGTTACAATATGGGTTGATTTTTTGGTGGGGGATGGGTGGAGCATGGATACAAAGTTTATCTTTGTCACTGGCGGCGTGGTTTCTTCTCTGGGAAAGGGTATTACCGCCGCGTCGCTGGGCCGGCTGCTGAAAAGCAGAGGGCTTAAGGTTTCTATCCAGAAGTTTGACCCATACATCAACGTGGACCCCGGCACCATGAGCCCCTACCAGCATGGCGAGGTCTTCGTCACCGATGATGGGGCCGAGACCGATCTGGATTTAGGTCATTATGAGCGCTTCATCGATGAGAACTTGACCCAGGCCAGCAGCGTTACCAGCGGCAGGGTATACAAAACCGTTATTGACCGGGAACGCCGGGGAGAGTATCTGGGGGCTACCATCCAGGTGATTCCCCATGTAACCAACGAAATCAAGAGATGCATTCTGGCGGTCTCCCGCACGGAGAACGCGCCGGATGTGGTGATTACGGAGATTGGCGGCACTGTGGGCGATATCGAGAGCCTGCCCTTTTTGGAGGCCATTCGCCAAATGCGGGCGGAAGTGGGCCGTGAAAACTGCCTTTATCTTCATGTTACCCTGGTGCCTTATTTGAAGGCCGCAGGGGAACTGAAGACAAAGCCGACCCAGCACAGCGTAAAGGATCTGCAGGGCATCGGCATCTCTCCGGACATTCTGGTGTGCCGGGCGGACCATGAACTGCCCTTTGAGGTACGCTCGAAGATCGGTATGTTCTGCAACCTGCCTGTGGAGCGGGTGATTCAGAACCTGAATGCGCGCAGCCTTTATGAGGTACCCCTGCTGCTGCACAAGGAAAAGCTGGACGAGCAGGTGCTTAAACTGTTGGAAATCCCACCCAGGGAATGCGATCTCACGGAGTGGGGCAACATGGTGCAGCGGCAGCTTTCCAGTGAGAAGACCGTCACTATAGCTCTGGTGGGTAAGTACGTGGAGTTGCCCGACGCCTATATAAGCGTGGTGGAGGCCTTGACCCATGGTGCCATTTTCCATGGAGCAAAGGTTCATGTGAAATGGGTACCTGCCGAGGATGTGACGACGGTAAACGTGGCCGGTCTGCTGGAGGATGTGGACGGCCTCGTGGTGCCCGGCGGCTTTGGTTCTCGCGGCCTGGAGGGCAAGATGTGTGCCATCCAGTATGCCCGTCTGCAGGGAATCCCCTTCCTGGGTCTGTGCCTGGGTATGCAGATGGCGGTGGTGGAGTTTGCCCGCCATGTGCTGGACTGGCGGGATGCTCATACCACGGAGGTTGAACCTCATACCACCTATCCGGTGATCGATTTGATGAAGGATCAGGACTTGGGCAATCTTGGGGGGACGATGCGCCTGGGCAAATATCGCTGTACCCTCACCCCCGGTACTCACTCAGCCAGGGCATACGGCGTATTGGATGTCAGCGAGAGGCATCGGCACCGCTATGAGTTCAACAATGAATACCTGGATCGCTTCACCGCCGCCGGCATGGTGATTGCAGGCCGCAATCCGGACCGCAATCTGGTAGAGATCGTGGAGATTCCTGATCATCCCTTCTTTGTGGGGGTTCAGTTCCACCCGGAACTGAAAAGCCGTCCAAACCGGCCCCATCCGCTGTTTCGTGATTTTATAGGTGCAGCGCTCCGGCAGCAGGAAAAGGAAGGATAAAGAAGCACAATAGGGGCTGTAGCAAAACACAAAACTTGCTACAGCCTCTTTTTTCACTGAGATTTGGCGTTCGTTTCGTAGTTAACGGGTCATTATCATCCAGAAATCATGATTTTATCCTAAACATTGGCACCCCAA
>JAAYDR010000058.1 GCA_012729115.1 Clostridiales bacterium
TACTTGTGATATCGGCGATCGAAAACGAGGCCATCAATGAAATGGCTTTGGAACTTGGGGCTAAGCGGTGTTTCGTCAAACCAGTTAACCTTACCGAAATACTGACCACCATCAGAAATGAGACAAGCTAGGTTATTCTCCAGAGATACGAAGGCTGGTGAATTACGTGGACAGAATCAGAATTGAGCTTGCGAAAGAAAAACTGAAATTGGAGAGGCTTGTTGCTCAAGCTCTGGCAAAGGGATTGCACTTAACCGGGACAGATATTTTAGAACAAAGCAAAAAGGTGGATCTATTGCTCAACAAAGTACAGGCTGACAGTAGCAATATTATTGATATACGCTCCTACCGCCGCCTTTCTCCTATTCAGCGGCCCACCACCCATGATGCTGCCCCCTGCCGGATATTGCCCTTTGACCCGAACCGGGCGTCAAGGCCGCAAAAAACGGCCGATGGAAAAATGCCGCCCGTCTCTCCTTCGATGGTAAAAAAATGAGCATGATCTTCCTGGGATGGACTTCATTACGCTCCATGCCTCAAACCCTTCCTTTTCCTTGACAAACCACCTCCGTCCCGCTATGATAGATAATCATTCACCACTTGATGGGAGGATCATCGATGGCGGCGCTTACGATGGAGAAGCTGGTGGCTCTGTGCAAGAACCGTGGTTTTATTTTTCCAGGCAGCGAGATCTACGGCGGCTTGGCCAACAGCTGGGATTACGGCCCTTTGGGCGTTGAATTTAAAAACAACGTCAAGCGCACCTGGTGGCAGAAGTTTGTCCAGGAGAACAAGTACAACGTGGGCCTGGACAGCGCTATACTGATGAACCGCAATGTTTGGGTGGCCAGCGGCCACGTGGGCAATTTCAACGATCCCCTGATGGATTGCAAGGCCTGCAAGGAGCGCTTTCGGGCCGATAAACTCATTGAGGACTTCGCTCAGTCAAAGGGCGAGGATGTCCAGGCGGACGGTTGGAGTAATGAGAAACTGGAGAGCTACATCAAGGAGCAGAAGATTCCCTGCCCCACCTGCGGCAAGCATGATTTTACCGGCATCCGCAAATTCAACATGATGTTCAAAACCTTCCAGGGGGTCAACGAAGACAGCGCCAATGAGATCTACCTGCGGCCCGAAACCGCCCAAGGTATCTTTGTAAACTTCAAGAACATCGTGCGCACCACCCGCCGTAAATTGCCCATGGGCGTGGGCCAGATCGGCAAATCCTTCCGCAACGAAATCACCCCCGGTAACTTTATCTTCCGCATCCGGGAGTTTGAGCAGATGGAGCTGGAGTTCTTCTGCAAACCCGGCGAGGACCTGGAATGGTTTGCCTACTGGCGTGCCTTCTGCCGGGATTGGCTTTATAGCCTGGGGATGAAGGAGGAGAGCCTGCGTCTTAGGGATCACAAACCCGAGGAACTGTCCCACTATTCCAAGGCTACAACGGATTTTGAATTCCTCTTTCCCTTTGGCTGGGGCGAGTTGTGGGGCATTGCGGACCGCACCGACTTTGACCTGAACGCCCATGCCAAGGTCAGCGGCGAGAATCTGGAATATATCGACCCTGTCACCAACGAGCGTTACGTGCCCTATGTGATCGAGCCCTCTCTGGGAGCGGACCGGGTGACGCTGGCATTTCTGTGCAATGCCTATGAGGAACAGGACCTGGGCCAAGGGGACAGCCGGGTGGTGCTGCACCTGCATCCCGCCCTGGCCCCCTTCAAGGCAGCGATTCTGCCCCTGCAAAAAAACAAGCTGGGCGAACTGGCTACGGGAATCTTTGAAAAGCTGTCCAAGTCCTTCATGGTGGATTATGACGAAACCGGCAGCATCGGCAAGCGCTACCGCCGTCAGGATGAGGTGGGCACGCCATATTGCATCACCGTGGACTTTGAAACCCAGGAAAACAATACTGTTACTGTGCGAGAGAGGGACAGCATGGAGCAGGTGCGTCTGCACGTGGATGAACTGGAAGCATATCTGCGGGAAAAGCTTCAGTTCTAGGTGAAGCCCTTCTCTGATGGAACTGCGGCTCAAATGGGATGTCTTGTAAGGGGGCTGTAGCAAAACACAAAACTTGCTACAGCCTCTTTTTTCACTGAGATTTGGCGTTCGTTTCGTAGTTAACGGGTCATTATCATCCAGAAATCATGATTTTATCCTAAACATTGGCACCCCAA